>JAFULT010000047.1 GCA_017483145.1 Oscillospiraceae bacterium
GCAGAAGAAAAATCTACAATCGATCAGATCCTTGAACAGGGTTATATTACAATGGCTACATCACCTGACTTTGCTCCATCTGAATTCAAAGACCCTGTAACAGGCGAAGTTATGGGTACAGACATCGAATACGGCAAATATGTTGCAAAATACATCAGTGATAAATACGGTGTTCCTGTTGAACTGAAAATTGAAGAAATGGACTTCAAATCATGTCAGACTGCAGTTGCTACAAACTCTGTGCACTTCTCACTTTCAGGCTATGCTGAAACACCTGAACGTGCAGCTAACTACTTCCTGCCAGGCCCATATGCTACAATCTCTTCTGACGAAGATACATACCACGGCGCACTGGTTAAAAAAGGTCTTGTGCTGAAAACAGCTGATGACTTCAAAGGCATCCAGATCGGTGCACAGCAGGCTTCCCTGCAGTACAACCTGGCTGTTGAACAGCTGCCAATCGATGAAATGCCTGATATCGAATTCATCACAAACCTGAACATGGGTGCAACAATGGTTGCTACAGGCAAAATTGATGCTCTTATCACAGACTCTGGCGCTGGCGAACTTCTGCTGGCAAACAACACTGATCTTGAAATGGCTGAATTCAAATTTGAATTTGAATCAGAAGGTAACTGTGGTCTGGTAAACCTGGACGAACCTGAACTGGCTGCTCTTATTGAAGAAGCTCTGCTTGCTGCTGACAAAGATATCGACTACAGCGCTCTGCGTAACCAGATGAGAGATAAAGCTGCTTCCCTTGGTCTGGAAGTTAACGACTAATTAAAAGTCATACAATATCTGATTATTTACTACAGCCGGTGGGCAACCCCTACCGGCTGGATATATGAAAAGGGGGATACACTTGTCTTTAGAAAGAATTTTTACCAATGTTCTCCGCATTATGTCACAGTACAGCGGCACATTGCTTAAAGGTATGCTGATGACAGTACAGCTGTCCTGCATCACAGTTTTCTTTGGTCTTATATTCGGTACAATCGTTGCATTTATGAAAATGAGCAATTTCAAAATCTGGAAAATCAGACCACTGAACCTTATTGCTACAATTTATATCGAAGTTCTGCGTGGCACACCTCTGCTGCTTCAGCTTTACTTCTTCTACTTCCTTATGCCTGCACTCATCCCTGCGCTGGATGACAAGAAAATCAGTATCACAGTTGCCCTGGTGGTAAACTCTGCTGCTTATGTTGCAGAAATCGTACGTTCCGGTATTATGGCTGTTGACCCGGGTCAGGCAGAAGCTGCCCGTTGTCTTGGCCTCAATGCAACACAGACAATGCAGAAAATCATTATCCCACAGGCTGTAAAGAATATTCTGCCTGCTATGGGTAACGAACTTGTTATGATGCTGAAGGAAACATCTCTGGCATCCACATTCTTCATCGGTGAAATTATGACACAGTGTAACATCATCGGTGGTATCACATACCTGAACATCGAAACACTTATCCTGTCAGGTATTATGTATCTTATCCTCACATCCTCAGTTTCCAAACTGGTTGGCATGTACGAAAGGAGATTGGCAGTAAGTGATTAAGGTAGAAAATTTACATAAATCATTCGGCGACCTTGAAGTTCTCAAAGGCGTAAGCGAACATATCAGAAAAGGTGAAGTTGTTACTGTTATCGGTGCATCCGGCTCCGGTAAAAGTACATTCCTCCGTTGTCTGAATATGCTGGAAGAACCAGAAGAAGGCTCTATCATTTTTGAAGGTGTTGATATCACCAAAGAAAAGGTTAATATTGATAAACACCGTCAGAAAATGGGTATGATTTTCCAGCACTTCAACGTATTCCCTCATATGACAGTTATTGAAAATATTACAATGGCTCCAATGCTTATCAAGAAAAAAGGCAAAGCAGAAGCTGAAGAACAGGCTATGCAGCTGCTGGAAATGGTTGGCCTTGCAGACAAGAGAGACGAATATCCACGTCGTCTTTCCGGCGGTCAGAAACAGCGTCTTGCCATCGTTCGTGCCCTTGCTATGGAACCGGATGTAATGCTGTTTGACGAACCAACATCTGCACTTGACCCTGAAATGGTTGGTGAAGTACTGCAGGTTATCAAAAACCTTGTTAAAAGCGGTATGACAGCTGTTATCGTTACACACGAAATGGGCTTTGCAAAAGAAGTTTCCGACAGAGTTCTGTTTATGGACGGCGGTGTTATTGCAGAATCCGGCACACCTGACCAGATTTTCAATAACCCACAGAACCCAAGAACAAAAGAATTCCTTTCCAAAGTTCTTTATTGATCACAAAAAACTACGCACCGTGAAAACGGTGCGTTTTTTTTCGTCAATACAGCCGGAAACAGGTAACTTGATGCCCCTTTTAAATTGACACTAAAATAGTATGGTGGTATACTATACTATTATGATAATATAATGAATTACTGTGTCCTTTTATAAAAAACAGGACAAAAATACATAGTAACTGACTGAAGAGGCTGCTGAAATGTACCTGTGGATAAAAAAGAAAATTGAAGATGGCCGTTTCCGGGAACTGTGGAAAGAATGCCTTTGGGTATGGCGGTATATCTGCCGTTACAAAGGCACGGTTGCTGTGCATATCCTGCTGGGAATTATGGGTATTGTCATGTCCCTTGCAGGCAGCGTGGCCACAAAATTTCTTATTGATGCAGTAATCAGTTATGACAGCGGTATTCTGGGCAAAGCGGCAGCCGCAATGCTGGGTATGCGTCTGGGCAATATAGCTATGAGAAGTATTGCATCCCGTATCGGCGCAGCGCTTAATGTACGCATACAGAATGAAATCCAGCTGGAAGTTTATCAGAAAATACTGAAAACCGACTGGCAGTCGCTGGAAAGCTTCCGCAGCGGTGAC
>JAFULT010000006.1 GCA_017483145.1 Oscillospiraceae bacterium
AATATTACCAAACACTGAATGTCATAGACAGACAGGCAGACAGAATGCAGAAATTAAGCGAAGGTGTGTTGTCTTTCACCCGTCTGCGCAATGAAAATGCAGACCGCACCACACCTGTAAATGTGGCCGACCTGTTGAATGATAGTGCCAAATCATATTCGATTAAAGCACAGAGAGGTAATATATATCTGTCTGTTTCAGCGCCGCAGTATCTTACAATCAAAGGGGACAGGCTGCTGTTTGAAAGCCTTATTGGTAATCTGGTGGATAACGCCCTTAATGCCTGTGCAGATACACCGGTAAAAAGGGTGTCTGTTACAGCAAAGACAAAAAATGAAAATGTGGTTATTGAAATAGAAGATACAGGCATAGGTATGTCACGTGAAACACTGGAAAATGTCCACAAGCCATTTTTCCGTGCAGACAAATCCCGCAGCCGCCGCCGTGGCGGTGCAGGCCTGGGCGGTGCACTGTGTAAAGAAATTGCAGATATGTATTATATTGATATCAGATATACATCCCAGCTGGGCAGCGGCACAAAAGTTTCGCTCACTTTTACAACCTGATAACAACTTCTTTCAAAGCTCCAAATATCCGCTTGTTATACTGTGGATAAATAAAGGAGGATAACATTATGAAAAATCGAAAAATCATATTTGTCACTTTAATGGCAGTAACAGCAGTAATTATAGGAATAATCTGTATGTCAAAAGTGGTAGAAAACAGTTGGCTGGAAACAGAAAGCAAGGATAATAACCTTGAAGTTGTATCATCCGGATACAATATAGCGGATATAGGTCAATTCAGATATCTCACCGCAGAAGAGTATCTGGAAACACTTACAGATGAAAATGCTATTATGGCATATAAATCTGATTTGGTTCCATTTGACGATAATATGATAAGTTATGACGAAGCAGCCACTATAGGCGGAACAGCCCTTGAAAAAGTTTTCCCCACAATAAACTTCAGGGAAATGGAGTTTCATATTGCACCTAAAAAATGGAAACTTCCATATACAAATGAAGAAAAAATCTTTTTCCATGGAGCAATCAGTAAAGAAAACCCGGAAGACCACCCGATATCCCCATCACGGACACTTGAATATTTTGTATACTTTATTGATGCATATACAGGTGAATTAATTAGTCTTGATGCTTTCTTCGCAGAAACAAATGTAAAAAGTGATATGAACAGAGAAGAAGCGCTCGACTATGCACAGGAACTTGCAAAACTTTTTGGATATAACAATTATCAGAAATATTATATTGAAGAATCAGATGCCGGTGCAGGATACAAAGTGTTCTCTGTAACATTTTTGATTGATGACACAAAAGCTGTAGGCTTCTGCTTCAATACATATGAAGACAGATTCATTATGGGTGTCAGCGAAAATGGCACACAGCCATATACGCTTGTTGCAGAGAAAGGAATTGAGGTGGAATAAGATATATGAAATCCAACAAAATTATCTCCACAACAATAGCAATGGTTGCCGCCATCCTTATAGGAGTTCTGGGGCTGTCAAAGATTTTTGAAACAACCTGGCAGCAGGAAAACACTGTGGACAACAGCCTTAACATTGAGATAAATGAAACTGAAAACAATGTATTCGATTACAGATATACAAACATTGCTATGTTTAAACAAGAACCTTCTTCTGTAGAATATCCGATGAATTGGGCAATTGAAAATTACATAGAAGAATTTGAAAAATATATAATCAAGAGTGGTATAAATGATAAACCTGCAGCCATTTCATACCAGCAGGCAGTAAATATTGCAGGGGAAACAATAAAATATGCAATAGGTTTTACAGATCATCAGAATACAGTAGCTTTTGTGGAAAGAGTACCGCGTATTAATATAAAATATAAATACACAGATAATATTGATGAAACTGAAGAATTGTATACTGAAACATTGGATACTTATGAGTGTATGTTTATGGTATATT
The DNA here is from genome assembly GCA_017483145.1 of Oscillospiraceae bacterium. GTDB lineage: Bacteria > Bacillota > Clostridia > Oscillospirales > Ruminococcaceae > RGIG3102. The sequence goes on from JAFULT010000006.1 coordinate 1,958, forward strand.
ATGAAGATGTGCCTACACCTACAACACCTTTCAGAGAAGTAAAACATATTGAAATTGTTGTTTATATTGATGCACAGACAGGTAAAGTGCTGGAAATTAAAATACGGGACTACAGATATGACCGTGAAAATGTAGATACAGGTTTTGTATCAGAAAGTGTTTTGGATTACAGAACAGTTCCATCTCCGTTAAAAGAACAGTTGCTGTCTGATGTGGAAAATATTCTTGATATATGTAACCCCGGTGAAGTTATAAACAGGTATAGCATTGTTGAACTTGACAGCTGTTATGCGGCATATATAGAAATTGGTGATACTGTGTGTGATATGAGTTTTGAAAAAGGAAATAATAATCAACTGATAAGTTACAGAGCTGAAGTATCACAATTACTTACACCTTATCACTTTCAGCCATTTGAAAAATATTAAGGCGGTATTATTATGAAAGACAGACATCTGCTGTTTTCCACAGCTGTTTGTATTGTAATTATTATTTATGGCATTTTCAGCCTTCATATAGCATTGGATGCCCTGCGGCACACAAAGCAGATGGAAAACAGTTTTTCCCCCGGATATGAGATTATCACTCTCAACGGCAATAAAATCGAATATTACAATATATAGGATTAACATAACATCCCCCGCCAATACTGTATTGACGGGGGTGTTTGTTTGACAGAAAAAAGACTGCTCATACTTTATTGTGCTATTTTTGCCTTTGCGTTTATTGTAGAAATAAAAATGGTTTCGCTTATTACAGATGATTATGCATACCTTGCAGAAAAGCAGACCGTCCACTCGGTAGATATATCCACCGGCAGGGCGGACATTGCAGACTGCAATCTGAATAACATAACCGGCACAGAAAACCGGTTCAGAACTTTTATAACCAATGAAACCGACCTGCAGAATATCTATGAATATATTCGTGAAGAAGACAGGCCCCGGTTTTACAGGCAGGTTCAGCAGCAGAGACAGGCTGTCGTGGAACTTACAGCACCTTTGCAGTCAGAACAGATTTACACCACTTCCAAAAGATATTCATCAGCCAATATTGCACAGCATCTTATAGGATATACAGACCTTGCAGGAGACGGAGTTACAGGCATAGAAAAGGCATACAATACCAGTCTGAAGAATAACGGGGAAAAGATAACTGTCAGCTTCAATGTAAATGGAAACGGGGATATTTACGGGGATATCACTCCACAGATAACAGGCAACAGGCAGGTGCTCAGTCTTACAATAGATAACGCGCTCCAGCGCCTGCGGGAAGGTATAGCAAAGGAAAATATACCCAATGGGTCTGTGATAATTATGGAATGTGCCACAGGTAAAATAAAAGCCATGGCTTCAACCCCGGTGTATGATGCCAACAATGTGGTGGAATATCTTGATGATGACAATTCCCCAATGGTAAACAAAGCCCTGCAAAGCTATGAGCCGGGCAGTGTGATAAAGCCTTTGTGGGCAGCGGCATTGCTGGAACAGGGCATGAACAAAGATAAAATATATTACTGCAACGGATATACAACCGTAAACGGACACACATATCATTGTGCCAACAACCGTGCCCACGGGCCTTTGGATTTACAGCAGGCACTTGTTGTTTCCTGCAACTGCTACTTCATAGACCGGTATGTCAGAAACAAAGGTTTTGTATTCAGCCAGATGGCCAATCAGCTGGATTTTGGCACACAATTGCAGTTATGTGACAGTTATTATACTTCAGCCGGTAACTTTCCCACAGCTGAACAGACAGAAAATATGGGTGTACAGTCGTCAATATGCTTCGGGCAGGGCAATTTCAGACTTACACCGGTTCACGTTGCTTCATATATGAATATTTTTGCCACAGGAGGACTGTATGTAAGTCCACAGATAATAGAAGGCATCTATGACAAAACTACGGAAAAACAGCTTGAAAAACTGTATAATTTTAACTGTAAAAGAGTTATAGGCAAAGAAACAGCAGATACTGTGAAAAATATGCTGATACAGGTAACAGAAAAAGGTGCATCCCGGAATGCAAAGCCCACATTTCTGTCGGCAGGCGGCAAAACAGGTACGGCACAGACTGGCAAGATAAAAGAAAACGGAGAAGAGTTGTTTACAGCCTGGTACTGTGGATTTTACCCGGCAGACAAACCACTGTATACAATCTGTGTCACAATTTATGACGGGGGAGAAAGCTCGTACTCGGCCGCACCTGTATTCAAGAAAATCTGCGACAGTATTTATTATCTGAAATATGCAGATGGAATACAATAAAATACAACTGTTTTTCACTACTTGACAATAAATCTGCTATTTAGTATAATAGCTTTGTTAATAGAAAAATAAGCCATAAAAGGGAATACGGATATATTCTTTTACAAGAGAAGAGTCGGTTGGTGCAAGACTTTTAAAAGAGATATTCAGAGCCACCCTTTTGCTGCCGGCGAAACAAGTCGGCCGTATATGCGGCGTTAACGCATATAAAGTGACACAGCACAGCTGTGTAATTTGGGTGGTACCACGGTGTATAGTCGTCCCATAGGATTTATCCTATGGGACTTTTTTATTTTTCATTTGTAATTATTATTTTTTAAGAGGTGTAAATTATGGAATGGACTTCATTGAATGACCTGCGTGAAAAATACCTGTCATTCTTCCAGAAAAAGGATCATACCCGTCTTGATTCTTTCCCACTTATCCCACAGGACGACAACAGCCTTCTGCTGATCAACTCCGGTATGGCTCCACTGAAAAAATATTTCATGGGCCAGGCAACAATGCCAAATAACCGTGCTACAACTTGTCAGAAATGTATCAGAACTCCTGACATTGAACGTGTTGGTATCACAGCACGTCACGGTACATTCTTTGAAATGCTGGGCAACTTCTCATTTGGTGACTACTTTAAAGAAGAGGCTACAAAATGGGCATGGGAATTCCTGACAGAAGAACTGCAGATTCCTAAAGATCTTCTTTATGTAACAGTTTATGAAGAAGATGATGAAGCATGGGACATCTGGGAACATCACAGAGGTGTAGACCCATCACACATCAAACGTATGGGCAAAGAAGACAACTTCTGGGAAATCGGTTCAGGCCCATGTGGTCCTTGTTCTGAAATCTATTTTGACCGCGGTGAAAAATACGGCTGTGGCAAAGACACTTGCGGTGTAGGCTGTGACTGTGACAGATATATCGAAATCTGGAACAACGTTTTCACACAGTTTGACACTGACGGCAAAGGCAACTACGAAAGACTGCCAAAAGGCAATATCGACACAGGTATGGGTCTGGAAAGACTTGCTTGCGTAATGCAGGGTGTTGACAATATGTTCGAAGTTGACTCTATTACAAATGTTATCAAAGAAGTAGAAAAAATCTCCGGCGTTAAATACAAAGAAGATGCAAAAACAGATATTTCTGTTCGTGTTATTACCGACCATATCAGAAGTACAGTATTTATGATTTCTGACGGTGTTCTTCCTTCCAATGAAGGTCGTGGTTATGTTCTGCGCCGTCTGCTCCGTCGTGCTGCACGTCACGGCAGAATGATCGGCATCAAAGGCCTGTTCCTGAACGAACTGTGTGATACAGTTATTCAGGAATCCAAAGCTGCATATCCAGAACTGGAAGAAAACAAAGACTACATCAAAAAAGTTATCAAAAACGAAGAAGAACGCTTCAACAAAACTATCGACCAGGGTATGGCTATCCTGTCCGGTCTGATTGAAAATATCGAAAAATCCGAAGGTGAAAAAGTTCTCTCCGGTGCAGAAGCATTCCGTCTCAACGATACATTCGGTTTCCCATTTGACCTTACAAAAGAAATTCTGGAAGAAGCAGGTATTGGTATTGACGAAGCTGGTTTCCGTGCTCTGCTTAAAGAACAGGCAGACCGTGCACGTGAAGCACGCAAAAAGAACAACAACATCAGCTGGGCAGATGACCTGTTCCAGGCTCTTGATGTTGCAGCAACAGAATTTGTTGGCTACAGCGAACTGACAGTTGAAACAGAAATCGTTGCAATGGCTGAAAACAATGAATTTGTTGACGCTGTTTCCTTTGAAGAAGAAGCAGAAGATGCACAGACAGTTCTGGTTGTAATGGGCAAAACTCCATTCTACGCAGAAGCTGGTGGTCAGGTATCTGACAAAGGTGTTATCGAAACAGCAAATGGCCTGTTCAAAGTAGTTGATATCAAGAAAACAGGCAAAGGCCTGTATGTACACACATGTACACTTGAAAAAGGTTTTGTAAAAGTTGGCGATAAAGCAACAGCTAAAGTATGTGCAAAAACACGTCGTGCTACAGAAGCCAACCACTCATCCGCACATCTGCTGCAGGCTGCACTGCGCAAAGTTCTTGGCGACCACGTTCATCAGTCCGGTTCTTATGTAGACAACGAAAGATGCCGTTTTGACTTTACACACTTCTCTGCTATGACAGAAGAAGAACTGGCAAAAGTTGAACTGCTGGTAAACGAAGCTATCGCAGACGCTCTTGATGTAACAACACAGGAAATGTCTATGGATGATGCTAAAAAAGCCGGTGCTATTGCTCTGTTCGGTGAAAAATACGGTGATGTTGTTCGCGTTGTAAAAATGGGCGACTTTGCTACAGAACTCTGTGGCGGTACTCACGTTTCCAACACAGCAAAAATCGGTCTGTTCAAAATTGTTTCTGAATCCAGCGTTGCTGCAGGTGTAAGAAGAATTGAAGCAGTTACAGGTATGGGCGTTCTGGCTCTGCTGGCTGAAAAACAGAATCTTATCAACGAAACAGCAAAAGGTCTGAAAATCAACAACCCTAACGACATTGCTGTTAAAGCTGCACAGGCTACAGAAGAAATCAAAGCTCTGCAGAAAGAAAATGAAGCTCTCCTTGGTGAAATTGCAAAAGGCAGAGTAGCAGATCTGATGAAAAATGCAGTTGAAGTAAACGGTATCAAAGTTTACACAGGTTACTTTGCATCCACAACACCTGATGCACTGCGTCAGATGGCTGCATCTATCGAAGACGGTATCGCAGTTCTCTGCGGCGAACAGAACGGTAAAGTTACAATCGCTGCTTCCTGTGGCAAAGCTGCAATTGCTGCAGGTGTAAAAGCCGGTGCTCTGGTAAAACAGGTTGCTGCAGTAACAGGCGGTAACGGCGGCGGTAAACCGGACTTTGCTATGGCTGGTGCAAAAGATGTTTCCAAAGTGGACGAAGCTCTGGCAAAAGCACCTGAAATCGTTAAAGCACTGCTTGGTTAATCAATAAATTATAAATGCGGCGGTATCTGCCGCCGCATATTTTACAAAACAGGAGGAAAATTATGGATTGCCTTTTTTGTAGTATTATAAAGGGAGATATCCCATCAACTGTTGTTTATGAAACAGAAGATCTGGTTGCCATCAGAGATATTGCTCCGCAGGCACCATTTCATGTAATTATTATTCCTAAACAGCACATCCCAAGCCCTGCACACTTCACAGCTGAAAACTGTGATATCGCAGGCAAAATGATTCTGGCAGCAGCAGAAATTGCCAAACAGGAAAATCTGGACAAAGGCTATCGCATTGTTGCAAACTGCGGTGAAGATGGCGGTCAGACTGTTGGTCATGTTCATTTCCATATGCTTGCACAGAGAAATCTGTCCTGGCCTCCAGGTTGATTTTATGAAAATCAAAAGACCACTTTTTACAATAGCGATATCCATACTTGTGGTCATTTATGCCATTAACACAATGCCGGGGAGCATAGTCTATGCTTCTCTGGCATTGTTTACTTTATTTGCATTTATACACAGCGTCACAGCAAAAAAGTATACCTGTCATTTTGCACTGTGTCTTATGGCGATAGCGGCCGGAATGCTTTATTTTGCATTTTACAGCAACAATCTGTCCGACAGACTGGCAGATTTTGAAGCGATGGAAAATGTAAATATTACAGGTTATGTAACCGGTAAAACAAATTCATCTTCTGTACCAGGATATACAATCAAGGTCAACAGTATAAATGGCAAAAAGATAAACAATTTTAAAGTAGTTGTTTATGTGGATGATATATTTGACCCGGGTCTGAAACTTGAAATGAGTGGAAAGTTGAAAAGCTTTACACGCAAAAGTAACTACATTTACAGTTACTCACAGGGAATATTTGCATATTATCATCCGGATAAAATCAGCGTAATAAAAGATTCCTTCAATTTTACTGCATTTTTCGGCAAAATACGTATCAATTTGATTGATGTTTCCAGAAAAATATTTGCATATGACACTGTACCTGTGGCTGTAGCCATGGGAATAGGGGATAAATCACTGTTGAGTGAAGATGCTGTAAATGCATTTAGCTTTACAGGTGTCAGCCATGCACTTGTGGTTTCTGGCCTGCATGTAGGCTTTATTTCTTTAGTTTTTAACGGG
>JAFULT010000048.1 GCA_017483145.1 Oscillospiraceae bacterium
GCTAAGATTCCTCAGCCTTGCGGCTATCGGAATGACAGAATATTTACTTTGTGAAAAACAACGGGCGGTTCGTGAACCGCCCCTGCCCGACATAACAACAAAACTATAGTCCTGTCATTCTGAAGGAGTGAAGCGACTGAAGAATCTTCGCACCTATATAAACGGCAAAACTATGATTCTGCTGTGTTTATACTGCTAAGATTCCTCAGCCTTGCGGCTATCGGAATGACAGAATATTTACTTTGTGAAAAACAACGGGCGGTTCGTGAACCGCCCTGCAATTTTATGCGCCACATGTCGTAGGGGACGACGTCCTCGTCGTCCCGTTGGCAGGCATTTGCCGAATCACTTATTCCGGTTATCTGTTATCAGCTGGTACACAGCCCTGTTTGTGCACTGTATCGCCATAGGTATCAGTGCCAGCAGATTGCACGCTCCATAAATAACAGACAGCGGAAGCAATTCGCCTATAAAACCGTAAAGCAAGGTGGATACAGCCTGTGCCCCTGTGGATGCGGCGCTGACAATACCCAGTATCGTACCGCGTCTGTCTTTTGGCATAGCCTGCATCATAGCCGCTGTAAGAATTGCATTGGCCAGACAGTTGGCCAGCACCGACACAAAGTATAATACGGACACCGCCGCAAAACCGGTGAAAACACACATCATACAGCTGAACAGACAGGCTGATATAAAGCCTGCAGACATTATGCGATGCTTTGTATGCGGTTTAAGGTTTACGGCTGCCAGCATTACACCGCTTATAACCGCTGCGGCAGAACCCAGCGACATTACCACGCCGTACTGTTCCACAGTCAGCCCCTGCTGCAGGCAGAAAGCCATCATCATTCGGCCGCTGCCGCTGGACAGAGTATTTATTGCTATGCAGGATATTACAATTACTTTAAGTGCCGGCGTGGTCATTACAGCTGTTATGCCCTGTTTCATATCAGCCAATGGTGCGTGTCTGCCCTGTTGCACACTGCAGGGCGGCAGTGTTATAAACAGCTCTGTAAATGCACTGGCAAGGAAAGAAACGCCATTTGCCACAATGGTAAATGGCACACCTATTGCAGTAATAACCAGCCCGCTTATGCCCTGACCGGTTATTGCGGCCATATTGTAAACAGAAGACTTCAATGACTGGCCGCGTATAAACTGCCGTGGCGGTATAACGTCCATAAATGCAGTGGAGGCCGCCGGGTCAAAAAACACATTGCACAGCGCCATTACTGCTGTTATTGCCAGCACTGCAGGCACAGACAGCCTGTCGCCACAGGCAAGCAGACCTGTGGCCAGCATCACCATGCCACGCAGGGCATCCATTGCCACAATCAGCTTTTTTCGGTCTGATTTATCAGCTACCGAACCGCTGAAAGGCATAACAAACAGCACCATAAACATCGATATGGATGACATTATACCCATTACGGCGGTGGAGCCGGTTTTCTGCAGTATCCAGTAACCGATGGCCGCAGTATACAGCACATCACCCAGATAGCTGACTGCCCCGCCCTGTAATAAAAGTATATAATTTTTATTCCACATAGATTTTTACTGATTCGCCATCTTCTTCCACCACATCAAGCAATGTGCCCACAAAGCCTTCTTCCACCATACGTGATATTTCTTCAAAGTCAATATTTTTAAATTCTTCATTGTTTTTCAGAACATTGTTTGTCAGCTTCATACCGAATTTCAGCATGGCAAAAGGCACTTTCAGATTTGTTTTCCTGCCTGTTTTATCAATGGTGTCAATATACAGCACACCAGGTTTTTTAGGTTTTGCAGGCTGTTCCTGTATTGGTCTGTGCTCTTCATCTGTCTGTTTCAACAGCCAGTCAAGGCTGACAGCAAACAAATCTGACAAAGCCACCAGTATATTTATATCCGGCACACTCTGGTCATTTTCCCATTTTGAAACTGCCTGTGGAGAAACATTCAGCTTTTCCGCCAGAGTCTCCTGTGTAAGATTGTTGTCTTTTCTGCATTGGCTGATTTTATTTCCAAGTGTTTTCATAATAGCGTCCTTTCTGATTTGTTGCCTTTATTATATACTGGCTGTACTGCAGAAGCCATGGATTGCGGGTTGTTTTTACTCAACGGACAGTTGAAAACCAACTCAACTGCCGGTTGTAAAGCTATTTTAGCATATCTGTGGGGAAAAAGATATAAATAATAAAGTTTGCGGGCGGGGATGGAACCCCGCCCCTACGAGTTGTGTATACGGCAGTTATGCGTAGGGGACGATGCCCACATCGTCCCGTTGCGGTTTGCCATGTCCGACACCGCAGGTGGCGACTGTGTGCAAATGGCCGCCGTACTGAAAGGCGGCCAAGCAAAGATGGCCCGGACATCCCGTGAATCCGGGCGGTTCGTGAACTGCCCCTACGGTTACATCAGAACACTGACCGGGTGGTTATGCGATTCTTCACTTCGTTCAGAATGACAGGTGCAGAAGATTCTTCACACCTGCGGTGTTCAGAATGGCTTTAACGCAAAAAAGGCACCCTTGCGGATGCCTTTTCTTTATATGTAATTATATCAGTTATAATTATTTGCCCAGTTTTCTCTGGATTGCTTTTGTAATTTCCATAATAGGAACAATAGAAACTGCCAGTACCATTGCCACCATATATTCAGCAAATGAAATATGTTCAAACTTGAATGCTACACGCAGGAACGGTACATTGATTACACCCACTGTACAGATAAGGCTTACTACAAATGACAGCCACAGGAATTTGTTGCTGCTGTGCATTTTAAAGATAGAGCCGCGGCGGCTTCTCATATTGAATGAGTGGAAAATTTCCACCATAGACAGTGTAAGGAATGCCATTGTCATACCGTCAAGGCTGTTTGCAATTTCCCACACGCCGGATTCCATATAATGACCGATAAAATATGAAGCCAGTGTAAGAACAGAGATGATAAGACCCTGGAAACCGATATCAAAGCCCATACCGCCGGCAAAAATGCCATCTTTGGAATCACGCGGCGGCTGCTGCATGCTGTCTGATTCAGCTTTTTCCATACCCAGAGCAATAGCCGGGAAACAGTCTGTGATAAGGTTGATCCACAGCAGATGAACAGGTTCCAGAATTGTAAAGCCCATCAGTGTTGCCACAAATACAGAGATAACTTCTGCAATGTTTGCAGAAAGCAGGAACTGGATGGCTTTACGGATGTTGTCATAAATACGGCGGCCTTCTGCAACTGCAGAAACGATTGTGGCAAAGTTGTCATCTGCCAGAACCATATCTGCAACATTCTTTGTAACGTCTGTACCTGTGATACCCATACCTACACCGATATCAGCTGTTTTGATGGACGGTGCGTCGTTAACGCCGTCACCTGTCATTGCGGTGATTTTGCCTTTTGCTTTCCAGGCAGAAACAATTCTTACCTTGTGTTCAGGCTGAACACGGGCGTAAACAGAATATTTTTCAATGTTTTCATTCAGCTGTTCATCGCTCATTTCGTTCAGCTGTGCGCCTGTGATAGCTTCCTGACCTTCGCCGATAATACCCAGCTGGTTTGCAATGGCAACAGCTGTATCTTTGTGGTCACCTGTAATCATAATGGCACGGATGCCGGCATTGTTACATTCAACGATAGCATCTTTAACTTCCGGTCTGATAGGGTCAATCATACCTGAAAGGCCAAGATAAATCATATCATGTTCAAGGTCAGCTGCTTCGTTGGAAGCAGGTTTTTCGTTATATTTTCTGTAGGCAGAGCAAAGCACGCGCAGTGCCTGGTCGGCCATTTCTTTGTTTGCCGCAAGGATTGTATATTTTACTTTGTCATCCATTGCAACAATCTTACCGTCAATATATGCTTTTGTACAGCATTTCAGCACTTCGTCCGGAGCACCCTTTGTAAACTGGATAAAACCGCCCTGTGGGTCAGCGTGTACTGTACTCATCATCTTTCTGCCAGAGTCAAATGGTGCTTCGCCTACACGCGGATAATCTGCTTTAAGTGCGTCTTTTGAAAGGCCTTCTTTGTTTGCATCATTTACAAGGGCAC
>JAFULT010000049.1 GCA_017483145.1 Oscillospiraceae bacterium
GCGCTTTCAAAATCAACACCACCGCTGAGTGTATACATATTTGAAGCAGAGTCTGCCACAATTTTGATTTTCATATATAGTCTCCTTCGAGATAAATGTTTTTATATATTCCCATAAATAGTTTTTTAAACCAAATTACCTTATTTAAATTAACACATAATTTTATGTATGTCAATAACAAAAGTGTTTAAATTACCTTTGACCTTGAGAAAAAGTAATGTTATTATTAGTACATAAATTATATTACAGGAGACAAAAATGGAAATTATTTTTAACAGGCGCAGTGTGCGTAAATATCAGGACAGACCTGTTGAAGCCGACAAAGTGGACCGCCTTATGAGAGCTGCCATGCAGGCACCGTCTGCTACAAACCAGCAGCCTTGGGAATTTATTGTTATTGATGACAGGGAAACACTTGTAAAACTGGCTGATTTCAGCCCATATGCAAAGATGCTGCCGGGGGCTGCACTGGGTGTGATTGTACTGGAAAAACAGAATATGAGAGCCCCGCTGTTCACAGAGCAGGACTTGGGTGCCGCAACACAGAATCTGCTGCTGCAGGCAGCATTCGAAGGTCTGGGCACAGTATGGATGGGCGTTGGCCGTGGCAGTGAAAGAGAAGCATTTCTGACAGAAATGTTCAGTCTGCCGGAAAGTGTAAAGCCTTTTGCAGTTATTGCTGTGGGTTATCCGGAAGATGAAAATGCCAATAAATTTGTGGACAGATACGACGAAACAAGAGTGCATTATAATAAATATTGATTAAAGGTTAAAAAGCTAAATTTTGGAGATGTAATGCTATGCAGGAAATAATCAGTTTGCTGACATCAAAAGATAATAAATACGCCTGTGATATTGCTGATAAAATCATAGCCGAAAGTCAAAATACTGATAAATGGTATGAACACTTCTGTTCATTTGCATCCTTGCTGAATCACCCTCAATCATTTGTAAGAAACCGCGCGTTATACATCCTTGCTGCCAACGCACAGTGGGATAAAGAAAACCGCTTTGACATAATTATTAATGACTATCTATCCCATATTACAGATGAAAAACCAATTACCGCAAGACAATGCATAAAGGCACTGGCCCAGGTGGGAAAAGCAAAACCACAGTATATTGACAGAATTATTGATTGCTTTCACAATGCTGATTTATCAAAATATAAAGACAGTATGCGACCATTGATTGAACAGGATATGGCCAAAACCATTAAAATATTAACAGAATAATTATCAATAATCCAAACTTTATTATATGCTAAACAGCCTCCCATATGGGAGGCTGTTGGTTTTATTTCTGATAGTATTTGTTTATGCTGTCTGCCTGGTTTGCAGGTGTGAGAATCATTTCCGGAATCTGTACATTTTCCGGCAGATTGCATACATATGCAACTGCAGCACCGATATCGTCTGCTGTAAGTGCATCAATACCTGTGTAAACAGCTTTAGCTTTATCTTTATCTCCACGGAAGCGGATGATGGAGAATTCTGTTTCAACAAGACCCGGTTCAATGCAGGTTACTCTGATTGGTGTGTCCATAAGGTCGATGCGCAGACCGTCTGTGATATAGCGGATAGCCGCTTTGCTGCCGCAGTACACTGCACCGCCGCCATAAGCGATGTTGCCTGCCACGCTGCCCATATTTACAACAACGCCTTTGGCATTTCTTTTTACCATCTGTGGCACAACAGCTTTGATCATATACAGAACACCTTTGACATTTGTATCAATAACAACATCGTAGTCTTCCATTTCACTTTCAAACACTTTTTCTGTACCTACAGCCATACCTGCATTGTTGATAAGGATATCAATATCTTTCCATTCTTCCGGCAGGGATGACATTTTTTCCTTTACATCAGCTGATTTGCTTACATCCATAATCAGCGGATAGTGTTTTACCCCCAGTGCGTCCAGTTCTTTGCCCAGAGCATCCAGTCTTTCCTGTCTGCGGCCGGAGATAATGATGTTTGCACCCAGTTTTGCAAGTTCGATGGCTGATGCCCAGCCGATACCGCTGGTTGCACCTGTAACTATGGCAATTTTACCTTTGATTCTGCTTTCCATAACTGCTCCTTTTTTAAAACAGCATATCGCTGCTGATATCTTTGATTGTTTTTGCACCGCACATAGACATAATGTCTGCCAGCTCTGCTTTAAGCTTGTCTGTGTAAACTTTTACGCCTTCCTGTGCGCCGCCGTAAACTGCTGTTACGTATGGGCGTGCAATGATAACTGCATCTGCACCAAGTGCCAGCGCCTTGAAAATATCCAGACCTGTGCGGATGCCACCGTCAACAATAATTTTCATTTCCCCGCCAACTGCCTTTACAATTTCCGGCAGTACTTCTGCTGTGGATGGTGTGCCGTCCAGAACACGGCCGCCGTGGTTGGAAACAACGATAGCTGCTGCACCTGCTTCTTTTGCTTTAAGTGCGCCTTTTACTGTCATAACACCCTTTACGATAAATGGTGCCGGAGAAAGTGAAACGATTTCTTTCATCTGCTCTACAGTTTTGCCGCCTGCAGGAGGTGTCATATTTTTAAGAAATGGCAAGCCTGCTGCGTCAACGTCCATAGCTACTGCAAAACAGCCGCTGTCCTTGATAAGGTCAAATTTTTCTTTGATTGTGTCAATATTCCAAGGTTTGATTGTAGGAACACCACAGCCTTCATATTTTGTGATGGCTTTTGCTGCTGCCTGCATAACAGCCGGGTTTGTGCCATCACCTGTAAAGGCTGCAATGCCTGCATCTTTCGCACCGCTGATAATAATATCGTTGTATTCTTCGTCTGTGTACTTTTCGCCATAGTGCAGTTTTACAGCGCCTACAGGACCTGCAAATACAGGGATGTCAAATTTTTTGCCGAACAGTTCAACTGATGTGTCCGGTGTAACATTTTCACACAGTGTGTCCATATTTATACGGATTTCCTGCCATTTGTCATAATTGCGGATAGCTACATCGCCATTGCCTTTTGCACCCGGACCCGGAATCTGGTTTTTACACCGTTTGCCGTTGCACACAGGGCAAGCCTTGCAGTATGGGCCGATGTTGCCACGTGCCTGTTCAAGAACCTGTTTGTAATCCATAGTATATACTCCTTTAATTATTTACGTTTATCAATTAATCTAATGATACCGCAAAATGCAGATTTATTCAATATATTTACAAAAACAAAACCGCCCCTATGGGCGGTTTTAATATTATTCCTGTTCAATATCAGAATAATCAATAATTACTTTTTTGCAGTTTTCACAGAGATAAGCTGTGGCATTTCCGCCAAGCAGCCCCATTTTTGACAGGAGTACTGTTTTAGGAAAAAGTGATTTGCTGTTGTCCTGCCATTTTACCTGCAGTCTGTCGTATACCCTGCCCTGTTCCATCTCTTTACCACAGTATGGGCAAATCATTCTGCCACCTTCTTTTCAAGAAAATGAGGTGTGAGAACAGCTGTCATTTCAGGTGTATTGGCATCTATAACAATAGTGTCTTCTTCTGTGATAACCACATTGTCAAACTGTGATGTGAAGTCATCTATATGGGCAATAACATCAAAGCCGAAATCTGCTGTACGGTAGTGCATAGGAATAACAACCTTTGCTTCCACCTGCTGTGCTACCTGTTTTGCCTGCTGTGGGTCAATTGTGTAAAAACCGCCAACAGGGATAAGTGCAACATCGACAGGGCCTATGGCTTCTGCCTGTTCTTCTGTGAGAATATGGCCCAGGTCGCCAAAATGGGCCAGAGTAAGACCTTCGTATTCAAACACGTGGATAAGGTTTGTACCGCGTTTTGCCCCCTGTGCGTCATCGTGGAAAGAATCAACAGTTGTGATTTCCGGAGCAGGAGCAAACATTCTTACCTGTTTTACAAGATGGGCGGCATTGTGGTCGTGATGGCCGTGGCTGCAGAAAATTTCGTGTGCTGAAACCTGCAGGTCAGCAATGCCGGGTACACTGCCGTTGTCATA
>JAFULT010000050.1 GCA_017483145.1 Oscillospiraceae bacterium
AGGTGAGATAACCAGGGAGAAATTGGATATACTTCGCATTGCAGATGAAATATTCAGACAGGAAATTGATGCTACTGAATACAGGAAAATTGCCAGCCAGTATTTTGCTGTGCTCACAGATATGCGCAGTGTAGGTGTCAAAGGCGATGACAGAACATACGGCTATGTAATGGCCCTGCGTTCCGTCTCAACTGATGATTTTATGACTGCTGAATGGACAAAGCTGCCATCTGAACTGCTTGAAAAGGTCAGCAGCAGAATTACAAATGAAATCCCCCAGGTTGCCAGGGTTGTATATGATATAACCTCTAAACCCCCGGCAACAGTGGAGTGGGAATAATGATATATAAATATGGTATTTTTAATCGGAGGTGAATTTATGTGCGGAATAGTTGGATATACAGGTAGAGCAAATGCTGCCCCCATATTGCTTGACGGACTGAAAAAGCTGGAATACCGTGGCTATGATTCTGCAGGTGTAGCAGTAATAAATGACAAAAAACTGTTTGTTTCCAAAACAGCCGGCAGAATATCCGCTCTTTGCGAAAAAACAGATAACGGAGAAAATCTTCCCGGTTTTACAGGTATCGGACATACCCGTTGGGCAACGCATGGTGCTCCTACAGATATAAATGCCCACCCACATACCAGCAATGACGGAAAGTTTGCAGTTGTGCACAATGGCATTATTGAAAACTATATGTCTTTGAAAGAAGAGCTTGTAAAAAAAGGATACGAATTTGAAAGTCAGACAGATACAGAAGTTATCGTACATCTGCTGGAAATGTACTATACAGGCGATGTTAAGATTGCCTTACTTAAAACTGCAGCCAGACTCAGTGGCAGTTATGCGCTGGGTGTTATCTGTTCTGATTATTCTGAAAAGATTTTTGCTGTAAGAGAAGCCAGTCCTCTTATTATTGGTCTTGGTGTGGGCGAAAATTATTTTGCTTCAGATGTGACTGCATTGGTTCAGCATACAAAAAATGTTATCTATATGGATGACGGAGATTTTGCAGAAATAACTCCTGATGACGTGAAAATATTTGATTTTGCAGGCAAACCAAAAAATAAACCGGTAAACAGAATCGAGTGGGATATCCGCGCTGCTGAGAAAGATGGGTATGACCATTTTATGCTTAAAGAAATAATGGAGCAGCCCAGAGCAGTCAGGGACACACTCTCCCCAAGAATAAAGGATGACCGGGTATGCTTTGACGAAATCAATCTTACTGATGAAGACATCAATAAGATAAACAGAATAGTGATTACCGCCTGTGGTTCTGCCTATTATGCAGGCTGTGCAGGCAAATATACCCTTGAGAAACTTACAGGAATTCCTGTGAGCACCGAGCTTGCAAGTGAATTGAGATACAGTCAGCCACTTATTGATGACAGAACATTGGTTATTGTGCTTTCTCAGTCAGGGGAAACAGCCGATACTATTGCTGCAATGAAAGAATGTAAAAAACGCGGTGCAAAAGTTTTGTCAGTGGTTAATGTTGTGGGCAGCACAGTGGCAAAGCTGGCAGATTATGTTATTTATACATGGGCAGGCCCTGAAATTGCTGTGGCTACCACAAAAGGTTATACCACACAGGTTACCGTGCTGTATCTGCTGGCTCTGTATATAGCTGACAGGTCAGGCAGAATAACACCGTCAGATTATGCTAAAACACTTGCTTCAATACAGAAAATACCACAGCTTATACGGCAGGCTTTGAGTATGAACTCTGCAATTCCTACCCTTGCCAAAAAGTATCATATACACAACTCTATGTTCTTTATAGGAAGAAATACTGATTATGCAGTTGCGCTTGAGGGAGCACTGAAAATGAAAGAGATTTCATATATCCATGCAGAAGCCTATGCAGCCGGAGAACTTAAACACGGCACAATCGCACTTATAGACGACTATCAGCCTGTGATAGCACTTTGCTGCAATAAAGCTATAATGGAAAAAACTATAAGCAATATCATAGAAGTCAAGGCCAGAGGCGCCCAGGTATTGGCTTTAGCTGAAAAGGATAATTCAAAAATAGTTTCAATAGCAGATGATATTATTTTTATGCCGGAAATGGATGATTATCTTGCTGCACCTGTAGAAATTGTACCATTGCAGCTGCTGGCATATTATATGGCAAAGGAAAATGGCTGTGATATAGATAAGCCAAAGAATCTTGCCAAATCAGTTACAGTAGAGTAAGAGGTGACTGGTTATGACAAAATATATTTTTGTAACCGGCGGTGTGGTTTCCGGTCTTGGCAAAGGCATCACTGCCGCTTCTCTGGGCAGATTGCTGAAATCCAGAGGTCTTAAAGTTGCGGCCCAGAAGCTGGACCCGTATATCAATGTGGACCCTGGCACAATGAGCCCCTATCAGCATGGTGAAGTGTATGTAACTGAAGACGGTGCAGAAACTGACCTGGATCTTGGCCATTATGAAAGGTTTATAGATGAAAATTTGAATAAATATTCCAATCTTACAACAGGCAAAGTTTATTGGAATGTGCTGGGCAAAGAGCGCAGAGGTGAATATCTCGGTTCCACTGTTCAGGTTATCCCCCACATAACAAATGAAATAAAGGACTTTGTTTACGCAGTGGGGAAAAAAACAGATGCCGATGTAGTTATTACAGAAATAGGCGGTACAATCGGAGATATAGAATCCCAGCCATTTATTGAGGCGGTCAGACAGATTTCCCATGAAGTAGGCAGAGAAAACAGCATGTTTATACATGTGACACTGGTCCCTTACCTGAAAGGTTCTGATGAATATAAATCGAAACCTACACAGCATTCTGTAAAGGAACTGCAGGGGCTGGGAATAAATCCGGATATTATTGTTCTTCGTGCAGATGACCATATAGATGAATCCATATTCAGAAAAATATCTCTTTTCTGTAATGTGCAGCCTGATTGTGTTATAGAAAACATAACACTTCCAAATCTTTATCGGGCGCCACTTATGCTGGAAAAATCAGGCTTTTCTTCAATAGTATGCCGCAGATTGGGCATAGACCCACAGTTGCCGGATCTGACAGAGTGGGAAAGACTGGTTCATCAGATAGAGAATCTGCGATACACAGTTACAATAGCTATTGTCGGCAAATACATTTCACTTCACGAT
>JAFULT010000007.1 GCA_017483145.1 Oscillospiraceae bacterium
AACGGTGCAAAAACTATAGTTCTTACACCCATTGTCAGCATCATCTGCAGCTGCTGCACGTCAGTTGTGGTTCTGGTGATAAGTGAAGTCGTGGAGAATTTGTCAAATTCCGCACTGGAAAAGCTTTCGATTTTGGAAAAAACAGTTTTGCGCAGGTCACGGGAAAGACCTGTGCCCATCTTTGCATTGCAGAACTGTACTGCCAGTGCAACACCGCTGGTGATAAGTGCGATAACCAGCATCTTGCCGCCTGTGGCTATAATGTATGCACGCTGTTCAGCCATAAGCTGCTGTGCCATATCACCGCTGGCCAGTGCAATTTTCTGTGAATATTCCTGTATACCTACGTTTACAATCTGGCTCATAACATCAGGCATTGCCAGGTTGCAATATGCCTGTACGCCGATAAGCACAATTGATAAAAGTATCATAGGAATATAGGGTTTAATGTGATTTTTTATATGTTTCAAGCATCATCACCTGCTTCCTTCTGAATTTCCTGTTCAAGACAGGCACTGAATTCTTCCAGCAATAAGTAAAGCTGTTTCACTTTACTTTCGCCTATTTTCTCGCTGGCGGCGGAAAAAGCAGTTATAAACTGCAGATAATCTTCGCGCAGCAGCTCTTTGCCTTTTTCTGTAGCAAAAACAAAGGTTTTGCGCCTGTCTGTGGCACTTGGTTTGCGTTCTATCAGTTCCTGTTTTTCAAGGACTGACAGCTTCCGTGATACAGTGGGCAGGGCAATTTCCAGTTTTGATGCCAGAATACTTGGGGTAAGGCCTTCGTCAGAATGGTGGCTGATGATACGCAGCATACGCAGGTCACCGCTGCTCTGATAGCATTTCATCTGCAGCATCCTGTTCAGACGGGAGGTTTTGCGCAAGGCAGCATTCAATTGCTCTATTTTGATTCTTTCCAATCGATTCTCCCCTTTCATAATAGTTATATAACAAAATAGTTAGCTTATGCAACAATTATATAAGCTAACCTTTATTTTGTCAATAATTACCATATCGATTTTATTCAATTTTCACATATTCTGTCTGCTGTGTATTCATCTCCGGCAGGTTGGACCAGAAGCGCTTTGGCATAAAGTTCATACGGCATTTGGGGTTATAACGCTCTTTGATGGCTATGGTATCATAGAAATTTTTCCACAGGCGCTGTGTCTGTTTTTCGTCTTCATCCATCGGAGGCAATTCAATATCGTCTACCTGTATCAGTTTGTGATTTCGGTTGGCATATATAAGCGCCTGGCCGTGGGTGGCATCATAAATCATAAACCGCTGATTTGCAAAACGGTTGGTGAAATGCCAGGTGATAAGCGGCAGAATCTGATTTTTGGGCTCTATTTTTGACACATACACTTCCCCTGCCCTGTAAAAGCGGACAAGGCCAAGGAAATGCTGGCTTTCCCTTTCAAGATGGCGGTGGGCCTTGAACAATGCGGACACATCATCGTCTGAAAGCATATCAATAATTTTAGACCCGATTTTAAACCCTTTTACCACATAACGCAGCATATACATCTCTTTTTCTTCCAGACAGGTGAGAAAACACTCCGTAAGAAATTCCAGATTGCGGTGGCCGATTTTTTCCTCTATAGCAAAGCGCACCCTGTAGGCCTGCTCAAAATCTGTGTCCACCATAAGATTATCATAAAAGGACGGGGTAAACTCTGTATGGGACATAATTGCCACAGGCTTAAGCCTGTTGTAATAATAATTGTATACACAGCACAGAAAGCCTTCAAAAGTGCCGTCATATACATATACTACCTGCTGTGTGTGCTTGTTTTCAGACATTTATTACCATCCTTTCCTGTTGTTTTTCTATAAATTTTTCGTTTAATTGTGGTGTATCAAAAAAGCTGAGCTGGCTGATTTCCCCATTTGTGACCTTGAAATTTTCCTTTGCTGATGAAGATATCAGCATATGGCTGGCATGCTGCCTGTCTATAGTCACATAAGGCATCGCCCTGCCTTTACAGGTTATAAAATACTGTGCACGTTTCAGAACCACACCGATTTTCTTCAGCGCATCAAAATCAAGATATGCCATTTTGCGGGCGGCAACAATTCGGCGTGCCGATGTGACACCTATTCCCGGCACGCGCAGCAGCAGTTCATATGGCGCTGTGTTTATTTCCACCGGGAAAATGTGCATATTGTTCAGCGCCCAGTTGCATTTGGGATCCAGCAGCGGGTTGAACATATTGTCCTGCTCGCTTAATATTTCTTCTGCACGGAAGCCGTAAAAGCGCAGCAGCCAGTCTGCCTGATACAGCCTGTGTTCACGGAGAAGTGGCGGTTTGGTGTCAAGTGATGGCAGTAATTTATCATTGTTCATTGGGATATATGCAGAGAAAAACACCCTTTTCAGCTTGTATCTGTCATACAAAGCCTGTGACAGGCGCAGAATATGAAAATCTGTTTCATCGCTGGCACCAATTATCATCTGGGTGGACTGGCCTGCCGGCGCAAAACGTGGGGCGTTGCGGTATTTAATCATTTCTTTACTTGCAATATCCTTTTTCTCTGTAATTGTTTTCATTGGAGACAGGATATTCAGCTTTGTTTTCTGTGGTGCAAGACGCTGCAGGCTTTTTTCGCTGGGCAATTCAATATTTATGCTTATTCTGTCCACAAGGCTGCCCAGAATTTCTATCAGCGGCTGTGATGCGCCGGGAATAACCTTGGCGTGTATATAGCCGTTGAAACCGTAGTCCTGTCTTAAAATGCGCACACATTTTATCATCTGCTCCATTGTATAGTCCGGTGTGCGCAATACGCCGGAAGAAAGAAAAAGACCTTCAATATAATTGCGGCGGTAGAATTCTATTGTCAGATCCGCAAGTTCCTTTGGTGTAAAAGCAGTGCGGGGCACATCGTTGGATTTGCGGTTTATACAGTAGGCACAGTCGTACCGGCAATAATTTGTGAAAAGAACTTTTAAAAGCGAAATACACCTGCCGTCTGCCGCCCAGCTGTGGCATATGCCTGCAACTGATGTGGTGCCTATGCTGCCACCTGCTCCGCGGGATACGCCGCTGGATGTGCAGGCAACATCGTACTTGGCTGCATCGGTAAGTATAGTCAATTTTTCATACATATCCACAAATTATCACCTCTTGTAACAATTTTAACACTTTTTAGTTGTATTTTCAATAGTTAATACAACTTTTAGTTGTGAAAGTTGAAATAAAAGTTTATTTGTGATATAGTATTGTTTACATTATAAAAACGGAGAAAAAGTACAATGTCTATAGAAAAAGTAAGAGAATATTTCAGAGGCTATGATATGGAAGACAAAGTGCTGGAATTTGAAGTTTCCAGTGCAACTGTGGCATTGGCAGCAATTGCCCTGGGCACAGAAGAAGCAAGAATTGCAAAAACAATGTCTTTCAAAAAGGATGAAGGCTGCATTCTGGTTATCACAGCCGGCGATGTAAAAATTGACAATGCCAAATACAGACACACCTTTGGTCTGAAGGCAAAAATGCTGACACCGGACGAAGTAATGGAATTTGTAGGTCACGCCATTGGCGGTGTATGTCCATTTGCCGTAAATAAAGGTGTTATCGGCATTTACATTGACGAAAGTGTAAAACGCTTTGACACCATCTTCCCTGCCTGCGGTTCTTCCAACAGTGCCATTGAACTGACACCGGATGAACTTTTTAAATACAGCAATGCTGATGCCTGGGTTGATGTATGTAAACTGAAAGAAGCATAAAAATAAAGCCATTGGGGAAACCAATGGCTTTTGTTTTGCTGTTGTAATGCGGGATATCTGTGGCACCATTCATTACGCAGTTTTTTCAAATAATATATTATAATTCGCCTTTCAGCAGTTTTTCGGCATTTTTCCAGCAGATTTTTTCGTAATCTTCTGTGCTGATTCTGCCTGCAGCGTGCTGTCTGTCCAGATATTCGCCCAGAGGGAATTTCATAGTTACGTTTACCATATCTGTGGCGAAGAAAAGTCTGTCTGCATAGTCGTGCAGGAATTTGAGACCGAATTCTTCATCTCTCATAATAGCCTGACCGCCAATGTTGGCTGACAGGTCGCCGTAAAGATTAGGATAGTTTGCAAACAGGTATGGCACACGGCCGCCCGCTTTTACAGGGCCCTGTCCCCACTGGTTGCGGTCTTCCTTGCCTGTGGCGGCATCTCCTGTGATTTCGTGCCAGAAGGACTGGCTGTGGCCGATAAATTTAAGCTTCGGGTATTTTTTCAGCGCTGCTTCCAGCATTGGCAGACCAGGTTTGTCACATATGCCGTAGCTGTAGCCTTCTTCCGGGCTCATATGGAAAAGAACAGGCATATTCAGCTTTTCTGCCCGTGCAAAAATCTGCTGAATAAAATCATTTTCTATCCACAGGTTGTGTGTGATTTCGCCGATGCCAACTGCACCATTTTCTTTATATCGCAGCAGCTGTGTTTCAATATCTTCCCCTTCGTTTACGTGGCACATCCAGCTGAATCTGTCCGGATATTTTGCCACAGTTTTCATATTGTGTTCATTCCAGTCATTGGAAATTGACATAAGCACACCGTGTGTGATGCCCAGTTCTTCCAGATGTGGCAGCATTTCTTCCGCTGTGGAAGAAACCTCCATCAGACCTTTTTCGTGCTGCAAGTGAAGATGTATATCAATTTTACCCATAGTGTCACCTCGTTGTATTTATGCTTTAATCTTATCATATTCAGATGGACAATGTAAACAAACGGTGCTAAAATATTACCATAGATAAAAGGAGATATATTATGGAACTGGTAATTAAACGCTTTGACAGACTGACACCAAGAGAGGTGTATGAAATACTGAAAGTACGCACAGCTGTGTTTGTGGTGGAACAGGAATGTCCATATCAGGAAGTGGACGGCACAGACTATGACAGCCTGCATGTATGGCTGGAAGAAAACGATAACATAGTGGCATATCTGCGTGTGTTTGAAAAGGATAAAGAAAAGAATATGGTGCAGATTGGCAGAGTACTGTCTGCCCGCCGTGGCGAAGGTCTGGGTGCAAAAATACTGGAACACGGCATTGAAGCCGCCAGACTGGAACTGAACGCAGAAAGTATTTTTATAGAAGCACAGACCTATGCCCTGCCGTTCTATGAAAAATTTGGTTTCAAAGCCTGTGGGGAAGAATTTCTGGAAGACGGTATTCCACATACACCGATGATGCTGGAATTCTGATAGGATTTATAAAAAGTTTAAGCCGGGATAAAACCCGGCTTTAATTTTATGTGTTTATCAATACATCAACTATATTTTTCTCAATATATTCCACTCTATCAAAAACCATAGGTTTGAAATGGGCTGTGACAGCTACTACTATCCTGTTTTTTCTGTCAATATATATGATGTTGCCGCCATCACCCACAGCTGCAACAACATCTGTTGTTCTGTGGGGAAGCCACCACAGAAAGCCATAATCCTGATTTCCGAATTTTTCATCAGTGGATATGTAGGATTGCGTCATCATTTCAATCCATTTTTCACTTACAATACGGGTGTTGTTATACTCTCCATTGTTCAGTACCATCAGACCTATCTGTGCCATTTCATATGCGGAAAGAGACAGACCCCAGCCTGCAGTAGGCATACCTGCAGGGTCCATAAACCATACTTTTCCGTGGTCTTTTTTATTCATCAGATACTCAAACTGGTCTTCTTTGCTTTTGCAGCCGGCATCAGTTCTTGGTGCAATTCTCAAAGGTTTGAATAGATATTTGTTGGCAAAATCAAGCACATTCATACCACTTGTGATTCTGATAATTCCCAAAAGAATCTGCATGCCGAGAGTGTGATATCTGAATTCGCCGGTAATGCCTTTGCGGCCGCCAAGAATATCCATTGTTGTCAGTGCCCAGTCATCTGATGTGCATACCTTTGTCCAGGGTTCGCTTTTTCCTTTGTATGGTGCTGTCATTGTAAGCAGATGCCTGATTGTGACTTTGAATATAGTCTGCTCTCCCCTTTTGGGTATATAGACGTCTTTGTAATAATCCATCACATAGTCATCTACACTTTTTATTAACCCCTGGTCAACACCAATACCTATCAGCAATGATGTTACAGATTTTGTTACACTCATCACATTCATAGTATCGTCTTTTTCAAAGCCATCTCTGTATTCTTCAATTTCAAGTATATTGTCCTTATAAGCAATAATTTGTTTAATATTAACATCGTTTTTGCTTGAATAACTGTCTGAAACTTTCTTCATCAGAACTTCCTCCTGTAAAGTTATAATTATATTATCCGGACGTCCTGTAAATAAGATTAAGTGAATTTAAAATTAATTTCAATAGTTTTTTTCAGAAAAACATATAAAGATAAAAAATGCCCTGCAGTTTCCTGCAGGGCATCTGATTTTTATTATTCTCTTACTGCCAGAACATCTTTGTAGAACTGGTTCATTTCTTCTTCTGTGTCAAATGTAGCAACATACATCATATCAGCCATAGCACCGGAAAGTGCTTCCGGGATTCTTTCTGCCATTTTGATTTTGTCGCCGTATTTTGCCATAACTGCAACGTGGTTCAGAACAAAGTTTTTGCCGTCACGTCTGCCTGCAAACGGACACCACTGTTTGTTGCCAACAGGCATAAGTGATGAATCGTAAGCAATCATATCAGCCCAGATTTTGTAAACGTTTGTGGAAGCGTGGAAGTTGAACAGGTCCGGTGTGAAGCCGCCTGCCGGTCTCATATTTACTTCCAGAGCCATTATGTCGCCTTTTTTACCCAGACCTTCGTGGTCAGACAGCAGACGGAAGAATTCAAAGTGAACAAAACGGCTCTTTACACCAAAGCTCTTTACTGTAGCACGGCCTGCTTTGCGCACGTCGTCTTTCAGTTCTTTTACAATGTAGTAAACAGAGTTGTCGTTGTTGTTTACAACATCCATCAGTGAGAATGGTGTTACGTTGCCTGCTTCAAAGATTGGTTCGCCTTTAGAGTCAATGATTGCATCGTAGGAGTAGATTTCTGCATTGATAAATTCTTCCATAATATATGGAACGTGGGCAGGTCTTGTATTCATAAAGTTTACAAGATCTTCATCTGTAGACAGTTTGTATGTAGCTTCTGCACCAACGCCGTTGTCCGGTTTAACGATTACAGGATAGCCAACAACTTTCAGGAAGTCACGGCAGGCTTCGATATCATCTGTAACCAGGTGGTATCTTGCAACAGGGATGCCTGCTTTTGTGTAGAATTCTTTCATTTTTGATTTGTATTTGATGCGTGGGATATCTTCATTTTTGAAGCCGCTTGTAATGTTGAATTCTGTACGCAGTGCAGCGTCTCTTTCCAGCCAGTATTCATTGTTGGATTCCAGCCAGTCAATTTTGCCGTATTTGAATGTGAAGAAAGCAACTGCACGAAAAACTTCGTCATAGTTTTCAAGGCTGCTTACTTTGTAGTATTCGTTCAGGTTGTCTTTCAGTTCCTGGCGCAGTTCATCGTATGGAGCATCACCGATACCCAGAACATTGAGACCGTTGTTTTTCAGTTCTTTACAGAACTGCCAGTAGTTTGTTGGAAAGTTTGGGGAAATAAAAATAAAGTTTTTCAATTGAATCACACTTCTCTCTTTTTAATAAATTGTAAGGGGGATATTTGCTGTATATATTGGCAGGGTTATTCAAGACCCAGCAATTTCGGAACAAAATACTGTACCTGTTTGTACCACCAAGGCCAGTCGTGGTTTACATCGTAGCCCCAGTAATCGCACCAGATATCTGCACCAAGACGTTTGAAGTTTTCTTCCAGCCAGCGCAGTGTGTCAGGTTCTTCCCAGGCGCCCTGACCTGTGCAGATGATACCTTTGTTATTATTGTATCTCTGTACATATGGGTGGTTGGGCTGCATGTTCTGCAGGTACAGTGCAGGGCTGTTCATATAAAGAACTTCGTCCATATAATCGCCAAAAAACATACTGTTGTTGTAAATACCGCTGAGTGCCAGCATACTGTCAAAGAGTTCAGGGAAACGGAGGAAAAGGTTTACGCTGTGGTTTGCACCCATGCTTGCGCCGAATACCATAATACCAGGATATCCTGTCCAGCCGTTGCGTTCATTTGCCATATTGCGCATAAATGGCACGAATTCATCAACGATGTAATGTACCCACCGTTCGTGACGGCGAATTCTTGTTGCAGGAAAACCGTACTGGTCAGACCAGGTTTCCTTGTCAATTGTATCGATTGAAAAAACCATAGCTTTGCCTTCTTCAATCCATTTCGCCCATTCGTCAATCATTTTGAAGTTTTCAAAATCTACAAAACGACCGTCCTGACATGGGATAAACAGCACAGGTTTGCCGGCGTGGCCATAAACCTTGCATTCCATATCCCTGCCAAGGGCGTGGCTGTAATGTTTGAAATACTGAATTTCCATATATCATATTCTCCTAATCAAGATTATAAAACAGAACATGCATCAGCATAGGCAGTTGCTTTTCCCAGCTGGCTTCCTGATGGGTACCGCCCGGTATAAGGCGGGAAGTAAGCATAACGCCGCTTTCTGTAAAGGCGTTGCATATACGGTTGTAACCTTTCATCATATCAGGTTTCCAGCCGAATTCTTCGCTGCCGTAGTCCATATACAGCACAGTATCTGTGCCAAAGACTGTACGACGTATCATTCTTTCCAGTCCCGGTGTATTTACCCAAAGTGATGGGGACAGGGCTGCACCGCGTGAAAAGATGTGATTGTATTTTGTGACAGCATAAATTGTCATCAGTCCACCCATACTGCTGCCTGCAATAAAGGTGTGTTTTCTGTCCGGCAGGGTTGGGTAATGGCGGTCAACATATGGTTTGAAAGATTTTACAAACCAGTCCATTGTGATTTTGCCTTTGCCCTGTACAACACCAAAACGGTCTTCTTCAAAAGTAAATGGAGAATACTCTTTTAGTCTGCCGTTGTCCGGATGGTGGTTGCATTCAACCGCTGCAACTATCAGCGGCACGTTGTGTGACTGCAGGAAATCCAGCATACCCCAGCTTTTGCCGTAGGTAGCGTGGCTGTCCAGAAATACATTCTGCCCATCAAACATATACAGTACAGGATAGCGGCGGTCCGGATGGGCCATAGCTTCGTCCGGCACATAGATATATGCCCTGCGTTTTTCCTTTCCTGTGAGCTGTGGGATGGTAACATTTTTAATATTTATCATTTTATGGGTCTCGCTTCTGATAAAGATAATAGTTAATAATATTTTATCATACTGCTATTAAAAAAGCAATTATTGTTGTGGCAGTTGTCATACTGCATTGTCTATGGTAATATATAGATAAAGTACGATTAAAAAGACGGTGAATATGTTGACAATCAGTTTTGAAGAGCTTGCCGTTTATCTGAAACAGGGACGAGAAATTGAATTTACATATGACAATAAAAATTATTCTGTTACCAACAGTAATTCTGAATGGCATTTCTGCTGTGATACCGATGGTACCTGCATCACCTTATGCCCTTTCAACAAGCCTGATATTCTTGTTGAAAAAATAAGGAAAACAATAATAGACGGCGCAACCATAGAAAATATTTTCAATAAAACACCTGGCAAAATAACTGTGTGTTCTGTTTTATAAAGGAGAATTCAGATGAAGAAAACTATCCGCAGCAATATTGATTCCCCATACAGCCTGCACGATATGGATGTATATGCATTTGAAACCGACGGAAACAATATCACAATGAAAACACAGTCCGGAATTATAGAAACCGCCCACCCTTCCAGACAGGTTGACGGGTATATTGAGTTTTATAATGTGCAATGGGACTACAGTTATGTTTACCTGCTTGGTGTCACAGGCAATGTGGGCACTTTTACAGGAGAAAAAATGTTTCTGAAAGATTTTCTGAAGAGATACGAACAGTTTGGCTTCTCTGTGATGGATGAAACCTATGGTTACAATATGACAAAATACTGTGGTTACCTGTTGTCAAACCGCCAGCACTGTGAATGTATTATTGAAATATACCACGAAGGAGATATGGTATTTGTTGCAGAAGATTAACCAATTACAAATTGACAAAGGAATGTGATTGTATGAAAGAATACAGCTTTGGAAACTATAAGGCTGAAATTGATGTTGAAACCACTTTAAAATGGTATGTTGAATATAAAGGCTGGGGCTGTGAGTGCGGCCATTGCCGCAATTTCACAGAACTGGCAAAAAACAAAAAACTGCCTGAACAGATTATAGAAATACTGGATAAACTATGCATTGCACCGGAGAAAGCAACTTATGTAGGCGAGCTTTTTACCGACTGTGATGGAATACATTATCAGTTCAGTTACAGGATAGCCGGTAAAATCACAGACAGTGCCACCGCCGATGACAACAATGATTTTGTCCGCTGCTGCCACGAGCCATATCCCTATGGTGCACCGGATTTTCCACAGCCTCATTTTGATCTGGAATTCTATGCAACATTACCGTGGAATTCTAAAGAAGATAAAAACAGGTAAATAAAATTCACATAAAAAATAAGGCAGGCCTTGCGCCTGCCTTTACTGTTTAAATTATGAAATTCTTGGTTTGCAGATAATGTCGATAACCTTTGTTTCAAACAGGTTGTTGGAGTGGCCCGGAATAAGTGTAAGCGCATAGTCTGCGCCGTGGCCGCAACCGCCTACAGCGATGATTTCTTCGCCGTATGGGATGGCGCCGTTGTCCATAGCCATAAGGGAGATTTCCACGCCAACTTTCATACCCTGACCCAGGAATTTGAGAGTGTCTGCCATAAGGATAGCAGGTGTAACACCGCCGTATCTGTTGGCAATGCCTCTTTCTGCACCGGAGAGAGCATGTGTTGCTGTGATAACTGTAACGCCTTTGTCTGTAAGTTCCTTGCGTTTTTCAAGGCTCATTTCACACTGACCAGGGCCCATATCGCCATAGCAGTGTGTAACTGATACAAATTTTACATCAACACCTGCTTTTGCAAATGTTTCCATAAAGATATCGATTGTGTAGCCTGTTTTGGATGCCAGAACAACATATTTCAAACCGTGTTCTTTTGCATATTCTGCTGCCAATTCAGCTGTTTTGTATGTATTTTCCCAGCCTTTGTTTTCAAAAAGATAAACGCCCATAATAATAATTTCCTTTCGTCTGATACGTTTTAAATTGATTTCAGTATATCACATATTGTGGATGTTTCAAACACAATTTGTGAAAATTGTAAAAAAACTGTTAAAGCTATTGCAATGAATTGAAAAGAGGAATATAATAGTTAGCAGTCAAGCAATTAGATTGCTAATTTTATCGAGGTGAGAATATGGCAAAGAAACAGTTTAAAGCCGAAAGTAAAAAACTGATGGATATGATGATAAATTCCATCTATACACACAAAGAAATCTTTTTGAGAGAGCTTATTTCCAATGCAAGTGACGCACTGGACAAATTATATTTCCGTTCGCTGACAGATGACAGCATCACTCTGGCAAGAAGTGATTATCAGATAAAGCTGTCGATTGATAAAGGAAAAAGAGTGCTGACTATTGAAGACAACGGCATCGGTATGACTGCAGAAGAACTGGAAAACAATCTGGGCACAATCGCAAAAAGCGGCAGCCTTGATTTCAAGAAAGAAAACAAAGCAGATGATATGAGCATTATCGGCCAGTTTGGCGTGGGCTTCTACTCTGCATTTATGGTAAGTGACAATGTGTCTGTGCGCAGTCTTGCATACGGACAGGACCAGGCATACTGCTGGACATCAAAAGGTGTGGACGGCTATACAATCGAGCCTTGTATCAAAGATACAGTGGGTACAAAAATCACTCTGCATATCAAGGATGATACAGAGGATGAAAACTACTCCGATTTTCTGGAACAGTACACAATTATGGGACTGGTAAAGAAATATTCTGACTTTATCCGCTACCCTATCAGAATGATGTGGGAAACAAACAGACTGAAAGAAGGCACAGAAAACGAATACGAAAAAGTGCTGGAAGAAAGAACACTGAACAGTATGATTCCGCTGTGGAAAAAGAGCAAGAGCGAAATTTCCGCAGAAGAATACAATTCATTCTACAAAGACCAGTTCGGTGACTGGGAAGAACCTGCAAAGGTTATCCATACAAAAGTGGAAGGCAATGCAACATATACCGCCCTGCTGTATATCCCTAAACGTGCACCATATGATTACTACAGCAAAAACTTTGAAAAAGGGCTGCAGCTGTATTCATCCGGCGTGATGATTATGGAAAAATGTGCTGACCTTATCCCGGATTACTTCAGCTTTGTAAAGGGTCTGGTAGACAGCGAAGACCTGTCCCTTAACATTTCACGTGAAATGCTGCAGCACGACAGACAGCTGAAAATCATGGCTACAAACATCGAAAGAAAAATCAAAAACGAACTGCTGTCCATGATGAAAAACGACAGAGAAGCATATGAAGAATTTTTCAAAGCCTTCGGCACACAGATTAAATTCGGTATGTATGAAGATTTTGGTGCAAACAAAGACAAACTTGCTGACCTTGTGATGTTTACATCCAGCTTTGAAAAGAAACCTGTTACACTGGCTGAATATGTGGACAGATGCAAGGAAGGACAGAACACAATCTACTACGCCTGCGGTGAAACTGTGGACAAAATTGACTTACTGCCACAGGCTGAACAGGTAAAGGACAAAGGCTATGAAATCCTGTATCTGACAGACAATGTGGATGAATTTGCACTGCAGATTCTGGCAAGCTACAAGGACAAAACATTTACAAACATCAGCAACGAAAATCTGAATCTTGATACCGAAGAAGAAAAACAGGCTCTTGAAATTGTAAACACAGAAAACCGCGATATGCTGGAAGCCATGGAAGACGCACTGGATAACAGCGTAACAGCTGTAAGATTTACAAACAGACTGAAAAGCCACCCTGTTTGTCTGGTAAGTGAAGGTATGCTGTCCCTTGAAATGGAAAAAATTCTGAAACAGATGCCTAATGCAACAGATGCAAAGGCTGAAATTGTGATGGAAATCAACAAAGACCATCCTATTGCTGAAAAACTGAAGGAACTGTATGACACAGACAAGGAAAAACTGGACAAATACAGCAAAATCCTGTATGCACAGGCAAGGCTGATTGAAGGACTGACTGTGGATAATCCTACAGAACTGAGCAATATGATCTGCGACCTGATGGTTTAAAAATATAAAAAATCAAGTGCATTGCAGCTGCAATGCACTTTTTGTTTTAATAATTGTATTTTTCTGTATGCTGCTATGAAAATCAGTGCTGTAACTGCTGAACAGGTATTGGCCACAGTCATTGTATTCCATATGCCATTTATGCCGAAAACAGCAGGCAGCAACATTACAAAGCCGCCCTGATATACCACCAGGCGCAGGAAAGACAGCACAGATGCCACACCGCCATTGTTCAGAGCGGTGAATGGTGTTTTGCCAACAAAGTTTGAAACAAAAAATCCGTCCACAATGCTGTATACAGAGCCGATAATCATACTGAAAATTGAAGGCAGTGTAAATCTAATAAGTCTTTTATAATCAAAATGATCAGATAACTGTATCATATTTATCTCCTGTTTTAATCTGTTTTCTTGCTTTTATATTTTCTTTATTTCTGTTCTGAATATGGATGCATATTTGTCCATCAGCTTTACCAGCTGTTCCCATTCCCGTTCATCAAGCTGGTTGATTGCGGCCAGTTCAGCCTGACAGACAGGCCAAAGTACCTGTTTGTAATAATTTTTTCCTGTTTCTGTAATAACACCAGCTTTATTGCGCCTGGCATACTCTGCATACAGTGCATCTATTTTCTGCCAGGTACTGAAAAATAATTCTATCTGTTTTTCTTTAGCTTTCATAAGCACCTCGTTTAGTAGGATTTTTGTACTATCGTAATATTACATACATATGCTGTAATGTCAACGCAGACCAAAACACCTGCCAGGAGGATGACTGGCAGGTGTTCTGGTAGTTAATATGAATTTGAAAGGCAATAAATGTATGTTTGTAAAAAGGCTTATGGCTAAAATATGAAGGATAATTTTAAACGGAATACATTATTTACCTGTAGAATAATTGATTTGAAATATTTAAAATGAGATATTTTATACGGCTACAGTCATCTGCATTACTGTTCTGCCGCCGTCGTACAGTGATGTGTATACATCTCTGCATTTTTTGAATTTTGCAAATGTTTTTACAGCTTCATTTTCGTTATGATATACTTTCCACAGACCCATCAGCCTGTAATTCCTGCCCTCATTGGCAATAAAGCTTTTGACATCATCCAGAGGGTAGCCCAAAAGAACCCCCACTTCATGTGGGAAATCATCTGTGGCCTGTAGTCTGTGACCAAGACGGTCTACAACAGCCTGAGGAGAAAATTCTGTGTAGCCGTACTGACGGAGAAAATCAACCACATCACTGTCCTGCATAAGCAGTTCCAGTTTCCTTGGGCGGAACATATATATCAGTGCTTTGTTTTCTCTTTTACGCAGAACCTGCAGTTGGATACCCTTTGGCCGGAACTGGCTGTTCCAGTCAGACATGGTTTCTTCAAATTCCTGCTGGTTGCTGAATGAATATGAAAACAGATTTGCACACTTTATTGAAGCAAGTGTGGGTGCGCAATGTTCTATAAAGTATCTTTCCATATGCTCCCGCCTTTCTGAAAATTAATTTATATATTAGTTAGCTATTGCTAACCATATCTTAAAAAAAATATATCTTTTTTCAACGAGCTTTTTTGAGTTAGCATACGCTAACTGTAATAGGATAATAACATATATTCCCTTTGTTGTCAATACTTTTCAGTATAAAAAATGCAATTTGCATTTTGCAGCAGACAAACTTGTATTTTTTTACAATAACTTCCTGCTTGTGAAAAACATTATATCATCTTGCAGTTTGTTCACATAAAATTCAGTTTTCCTACAAATTCACAACAAACATTTACTTTAAAATAAAATTGTATAACCATAATTATTATGCTAAAATTTAAGCAACGAGGTGATTATATGTACAATATTCTTGTTTGTGATGATGAAAGCGGTATACGTTTGCTTATCAGCAAATATGCCAAATTTGGAGGACATAGTGTGCTGGAGGCTGAAAACGGTCTGCAGGCTATAGACATATGCCGTACAAATGATATAGATATTGTAATTATGGATGTTATGATGCCGGAGCTGGATGGTTTTTCCACTGTAAGAGAAATCAGAAAATTTTCTGATGTTCCTGTGATAATGCTGTCTGCCCGCGGCGAAGAATATGACCGCATACACGGTTTTGAAACAGGTGTAGACGACTATGTGGTAAAGCCTTTTTCACCTAAAGAACTGATGATGCGCGTGGACGTTATTATGCGCAGGACTACGGGCGCAAACAAAAACAGCCACGATATTTTCCAGAAAGACGGTCTGGTAATTGATTTTACCGCCCGCAAACTGATTATCGACAATGTGAACACAGAGTTGTCCCCCAAAGAATATGACCTGCTGTTTTATATGGCCAAAAACAAAGGCATAGCTCTTTCCAGAGAAAAACTGATTACAAACGTGTGGGGCTATGATTTTTACGGCGATGACAGAACACTGGACACTCATATCAAGCTGCTGCGCCGACATTTGGGAGAATACAGCGGACTGATAGTAACCCTGCGTGGTACAGGCTACAGATTTGAGGGTTAAAGATGAAAACTATTAAAAACAGGTTTGATTCTCTGGCAATCAAATGGAAAGTATTTATATATCTGACAGGGTTCTGCGCCTGTCTGCTGATACTGCTGTGGCTGATGCAGGTGGTGTTTCTGTCAACAATATACAAAAATGTCAGGATAGGACAGATGAACAATGCTGCCCGGAAAATTGAAGTGGCGATGAAAAACGGCAGTGATACACAGCTGATAACCGATATAGCAACTGACAACGACGCCTGTGTAATGATAATAGCACCAAACGGCACGTTGATGCACTCTGCCGATGTGCGGCGTGAGTGTTCAATACATAAAGCCAGCTATATGGATATTCTGAAACTTGTTACACAAACAAAGAAAAACGGTGGGCAGCTGAAAGGGATATATTCCAAAAATGGTCCTTTCAGACCGGATATGATTGTAATTGCTCCTGATTATTCAGCCAGAATCAAAGGACCGCAGTCAATGATTTACTGCAAACAGGTTACACAGGATGACAACAGCATCGGCTATATTCTGATAAATATATCACTTACACCTGTTGATTCCACTGTGACTACAATCAAAATACAGCTGTGCATCATAACAGGTGCAATGCTGCTTTTTTCACTGTTGCTGGCTTCAGTTATTTCAAAAAAAGTGGCACAGCCTATTGAACAGCTGTCTGAACAGGCCGGTCAGCTGGCCACAGGAGACTATGAAACTGTGTTCAATGCCAAAGGCTATGCAGAAATAAGCAGACTGTCTGACACGCTGACACAGACTGCACAGGAGCTGGGCAAAGTGGAAAGCCTGCGCAAAGAGTTTATTGCCAATGTTTCCCACGACCTGCGCACACCGCTGACACTGATTGGCGGCTATGCGGAACTGATGAGGGATATTCCCGGAGAAAACAATTCAGAAAACGCACAGTCAATAATAAATGAAACACAGCGTCTCTCCTCTTTGGTAAACGATGTACTGGATATGTCCAGAATACAGTCTGGCGCTGTACCGATGGAGAAAAAGCAGTATAATCTTACTGCAGCTGTGCAGAAAACAGTGAACAATATGCAGGACCTGCTGAAGCAGGATGGCTATGTGATGTATTTTGAAAGCGACGGGACTGTGATGGTAAATGCCGATGAAGCAAGAATCAGCCAGTGTTTCTACAATATACTGATAAATGCTGTAAATCACACCGGTCAGGACAAGCATATTTATATAAAGCTTTCATCCGGTGATGGTATGGCAAAAATATCTGTAACCGATACAGGTGCAGGAGTTGCCGAAAAAGACCTGCCTTATGTTTGGGAGCGCTATTACAAAAATGACAAAAATCACCGCCGCAGTGTGACGGGCACCGGTATAGGGCTGTCAATTGTGCGCAGTGTAATAAAAGCACACAATGGTCAGTATGGCGTGTACAACACAAGCGACAAAGGCGCCTGTTTCTGGTTCAGCATTCCTATAGAGTAAACAAAAAGAGAGGGTTTTCCCCTCTCTTTTTTATTGCAGTATTATTCAGTAATAGCTGTTTCAAGAGCCAGTTTGATCATATTGTCCAGTTCTCTTTCTCTTGCTTCTTTTGAAAGGGCAGGCTGGTCAGGATTAAATATATTTGCAGCAATAGACATAATCATAAGGGTTTTGGTGCGGAACTGGCTGCCCAGTGCATACAGTGCAACTGCTTCCTGTTCAGAACCGATAACACCGTATTTATTCCACTGTTTTGCTATTTCAGGTTTGTTGTCAAAATACAGCAGGTCGTTACATACTGTCAGACCTACGCGGGCAGGAATATTCATTTCTTCTGCCAGTTTTTCTGCTTTGTAAACAAGACCGTGGTCAGCTACAGCAGAGAAAATACCCTGCAGATTTGCATAATCCATAAAGGAAGATGTGTAGCAGCAGCCTTTTGAAATTACCAGTTCACCAACATTGAGAGTTGGGTCATAACTGCCGCCTGTGCCGATGCGTATAAGTGTTTTTACATCATATTCTGTCATCAGTTCACGTGCGTAGATGTGAATTGATGGCACACCCATACCTGTGCCCATTACAGAAACCGGCACACCTTTGTATGTGCCTGTATAGCCGTACATACCTCTTACTTCATTGAAGCAAACAGGATTGTCCAGATAGGTTTCAGCAATGTATTTTGCTCTCAGCGGGTCGCCCGGAAGCAGGATTCTTTCAGCAATATCGCCTTTTTTAGCATTGATGTGATCGCTCATAATTGTGTTCTCCTTTGGATTTATAAATTTATTTTCAAAAAATTAATTTTCGAATTTGTGTGTAGTGAAAATGCGTACAACAGAGCTGACAAGTGAAACGCCAACTGCAATCGCTCCTGCAACACCAAGGGTTGCAACCAGTCTTTCGATAAACATAGGCATATCGCCTTCAATACAATATTTCATTGTATAATAAATGCCGCCACCCGGCACCATAGGCAGAATACCCACAATGAGAAAAACTGTGGATGGTGTTTTAAAAACGCGGGCCATAATCTCGCTGAAAATTGCCACTGTAACGGCAGATGCAAAATTCTGCAGCATTACACTGCCTGTGGGTGCACACAAAAGGTATGCCACCCAGGCCAGGCCGCCGCCGATACAGGCGGTAACAGCTATTTTCACATCGTGGAGATTGTACATTACGCAGAAGCCTGCACAGGCCATTGCTGCGTAGAAAAACGGAAGAACGTATCCTGTTACTATATTCATTACAGCACACCTCCCAATGTAGTAAATACAGC
Source organism: Oscillospiraceae bacterium (assembly GCA_017483145.1). Taxonomy (GTDB): domain Bacteria; phylum Bacillota; class Clostridia; order Oscillospirales; family Ruminococcaceae; genus RGIG3102. The sequence goes on from JAFULT010000007.1 coordinate 18,443, forward strand.
CAGTGGCAGCGCAATGCCCACTGCAATGGCAATGGCTATCAGCATAACCTCTGCAATTTTGTTGGTGCCTGTGATAACGTCACCGCTGATGATATCGCGCATTATATTGGTGATGCCAACCCCCGGCACAAGCGTCATAATGGCACCGATGATAATCATATCTATATTGTTTCCCAGACCTGTAACCATACCAAGAACAGCCACGACAGCTATCACCATACTGGAAACAAGGTTTGAGAAAAAGATATTTGCCTTTGCTTTGCCCATATACTTCAGGCAGTATTCTGTGGCAAGGCCGGCAATAAACGCCACAATGGCATCCCCTGTGTTGCCGCCCCAGAAATAGCAGAAAAATGCAGATGCCACACCATAGGCAACCATTATCTGTACAAAGCTGTACAGTTTTGATTTATGTATTCTGTCCAGTTCTTTGTAGATTTCATCAGGGTCCGGTGTGGTTTCACACACGCGGCGGCACAAATCATTTACCCGGTGCAGACGGGACATATTCTGTGAAATTGATGTTACACGTTCCAGCTGTGTCAGCGGTTTACCGTCATCCCCCGGTATGCTAACAATGATTGTGGCAGGTATGGCAAAAATCTGTGCATCCGGTATATTATAGGCTTTCATAAAAAACGCAATGGCCTGTTCAACGCGGTAAACTTCACCGCCATTTTCCAGCAGGCCTCTGCCCAGCCTGCAGGCAGCATCAAGCAGTTTTTCTTTAGAATAAGACATATTTCCTCTTAATAAATGTAGTGTTGATTTATTTTATGATTTATTATATACTGTGTTTAGATTAAATTATATTATACTATAAAAGAGGAAAATAAACAATGATAAAGATGTGGCTTACCCTGCCAAAAGGAAACGAAACTTGTTGTCACATTTGCACTAAATGCCAGAACCCCTGCGAACAGCAGAACGACTGTTCCGGTGCATGTGCCGGCTGCCCACACCCTTGCTGGGTAAACTGGAAAGAGTTTAAAGTGACATGGGACTTCCGGTCCAACAAACCAAAAGATGTGAAATAGCAACCGGTGGCTGTTTACACCCATAAATGAAACTGAAAAAAGCTTTTCATAATATGACTTTATATAGTAAGCAGCGATAAGGATGTGAAATAATGAAAAAGAATTACCATAGAATAATTGTCATATTGATTGGATTATGTGTATGGACTGCTTACATATTCCAGAAGGAACTGGGCAGATACGCCCTGTATTCCATAGTCAGCTACACAGGCTATGAACTTTTGTCAATACTGGTTTATTCATTTATTCCATTGACCGCCTTATGCACAATATTTGTGGCTGTAAAAATTATCCGCAAAAAAGGCGATAAATCTGATATGGTCTTTGTTGTTCTGCTGGCATTGCTGTTTGTGGTGCAGAAAAACATTCTCACCCGTGATGTGCAGTGGGAAACCTCTGGCGTAGCAACTGTGACTGATGTGAACAAGTATGAACATACAGTAACCATTGTCACAGGCAAAGAAGGCTATGAACAGCAGACAATACAGCTGGACTGCCCTCAAATGTTTCTGGGACTTATTGAAGAAAACAGGCAGTATGCTGTAACCTTTGTCCGTGATTCTCTTGAAGCAACTGACGGAGAATTGCGGAGTATAGAAATAATAGAATAAAACAAAATGTCATTCTATGGCCAAACGCCGTAGAATGACATTCTTTTATTTTGTAGCAAACAATAAGGGCAGGGATGGTCCTCTGCCCCTGCAAAATACTGTTTAGTTCTGCCCTAAAATATGTATCAGCCTTGGCGCTGTGTAGATATAGGCAGACAGCGGATAGTTCCATCTGTCAGCTGTATTGGAAGCAACAATGATATCTGTCACATTGCCGTCTGCATCACGCATTACGTCTGTGATAAACAGGGCGTGGCGCCACTGATAGTATGCACCCACATGGATGATATCCCCTTTTTCTGCATAGTTGTAGTCGATATCTGTCAGTGCAACAAGACCGCTTTCGTAGCTTATAAGAGCATATGAATAGAACATATCCACACCTGTCCAGGAATATGAGCGGCCGCTGGCTGTGGCACGGTTGTTCAGTGTTTCGTCATAGAATTTCCACTGATTGTCGTGTACGCCGGTATAGTCCATATCGATGCCGCCTGCATAAAGACACTGGCTGGCAAAATTCTGGCAGTTGCCGCCGAATTCATCATAAGCCAGATATCTGTCTGTATAATTGCGGGTATTCCACCATTTTTGGGCATAGGCTATGGCCCGGTCCCTGTCATAGGAGGTGTCTGCCACTTTCAGATTGGTGTAGTATGTGCCCTGCTGAAACCGGGATAAATCATCAAGATTTTCCTTTGCGTCAGCAATGGCAATTCTCAATGCATCTTCTGCTCTTTCGCTGTTTGTACTGCCACTGGCATCATCCCAGCATTCTGCAGTAAGAAGATAAAAATCTTCTTCGTGTTCGTGTTTTGAAATAAGCCAGTTGCCGTTATTTTCAACAAGTGTAAAAATATGGTTAAGGTTTGCGCTCAGGGACGGCTGTGACAGATGGCGGAATTTCTGTGTATTGCTTTCCTGCAGATAAACTGTTGCCTTGCCGCTGCCGTTTTCCACATTGTTTACTGTGTAATCCACCACAGCATATTCAAGTGTCAGATCTTTTTCCCTCATACCGCGGATGGATGTAAGCACCTTCAGGGCTGTACTGTTCAGATTGTATGCGGCAGATGATGTGTCCCGATAAAGGGATGAAATGTCCCGTGGCTGCATTGACTGCAGTGTCTGTGCATAAAGGGTGGCATATTTTTCCAGCACAGCTATCTGTTGCCGGTTAAGGCTGCCGGTATTGTCTGTAACTGTGGCGTGGGTTTCCACCGGTGGCTGTGGTGCATTATCATTTCCTATGTTTGCCTGCGGCGCGCCTGTGCCCGATGGGGTGCTGTGGATATAGCCGTTGAATGCTATTGCCAAAAAACACACCAGTCCGACTGCAAAAATCACAAAGCCGCGGTATTTATTGTACTTTTTTCTCTTTTTCGCCATGAAAACCTCTGGAAAGAATTTTATTACATTAATGATAACACAACTGATTATATCAAATTGTGAAGAAATGCTGAATATTAAATGACTCTTTTGTCACAAAAGGCATTATTCTATAACAAAATTACAGTCCGGGCCGGCATAGTGCCACAGGTACAAAGCCGCTGTGGTGCGATATGGGGAGAATTTGTCTGTCAGCCGGTGGAAGGTATCTTCACTCAATTCTTCAAGGCCATAAAGTTTCATTATGCCGCGGCGTATGGCAAGGTCGCCATAGGACAGTACGTCCGGACGTGCCAGGGAAAATGTAAGCATCATTTCTGCTGTCCACTTTCCTACGCCCTTCAGCCGGACAAGGGCATTTATCGCTTCTTCGTCAGACATATCATAAATCGAATCAATGTCAAATTCGCCACTGACCACCTTTTCTGTAAAACCCTTGATATAACTTACCTTGCGGTAGCTTATGCCCACGCTTTTCAGTTCTTCGTCTGTCAGTTCCATAACCTTCTGCGGTGTCAGTCTGCCGAATTTTTCCCGCAGCCTGCCACGTATTGTAACATGGGCCGCTGTGGAAATCTGCTGACCGATAATACTGTCTGTCAATGCCCGGTACAAATCCGGGTTGACTGCGCGGTAAATATGGCCAGCCTTTTCAATCAGCTGTGCCATTTTTTCATCTTTGCTTTTAAGATATTCTGTTTCTGTGTTGCCGTATTCAAAATATTTTATCATAACTATTATAACAAAAGGGCGTTGCCGCCCTTTTTCTTTTATATATCCTTTTCCCAGATTTCTTCAACTGCACCCGGCAGAACTTCGTCTTCCGGAGTTTCCTTTGTGATTACAAAACCCAGCTGACGGTACATATTTCTGGCAGGTTTCAGCACATTGTAAGTGGAGAAATACAGATGGTTATAGCCCATTTCCTTTGCCATTGACATAGCTGTTGTAAACACCAGCTTGCCCACACCTTTGCCACGCGTAAAAGGTTCCACAAAGAAAAAGCGGAGACGGCCCACACCGTTTTCTTCACCCATAAATGTGATTGTGCCGCCGAATTTGCCGTCAACCTTTGCAATCAGCATAAAATCCTTTTCCGGATTGTATGTATGTGGGAATTTATCGATTGCACCTGTAGCGTACTTGTTGAAATATTCTGAAAAGCC
>JAFULT010000051.1 GCA_017483145.1 Oscillospiraceae bacterium
AAAAGTTATCCTTTTGTGGATATAGTTTTTGGTGTAAACAATCTGGAAATATTGCCTGAACTGATTTATAAAAAATATTCAGATGGCAAAAAGCAGATTCTTTCCCCACAGGAAAAAACAGACATAGTGGAAGATACACCGATTATGCGTTCCAGCAAATCAAAAGCATCTATTTCCATTATGTTTGGTTGTGATAATTTCTGTTCTTACTGTATTGTGCCGTATGTGCGTGGCAGGGAAAGAAGCAGAAAACCGCAGGATATTTTCAATGAGTTCAAAGGGCTTATAGAAGCAGGATATAAAGATATCACTCTGCTTGGCCAGAATGTAAACTCCTACGGAAAAAATCTGGAAGAAAAAACAGATTTTGCTGACCTTCTGCAGCTGCTTTGTACAGTTCCGGGTGAATATGTAATTCACTTTATGTCCAGCCATCCAAAGGATATCAGCCGCAAACTTATTGATACTATCCGTGACAATCCGCAGATTTCCCGTCAGATTCATCTTCCTGTACAGGCAGGCAATGACCGTGTGCTGAAGGAAATGAACAGGCACTATACAATCAGCCGGTATATGGATATAATCAATTATGCAAAACAGCAGATAGAAGGTGTCACATTCTCCAGTGATATTATTGTAGGCTTCCCTGGAGAAACTTATGAGGAATATCTTGATACAGAAAAACTGGTAAAAGATGTGCGCTTCACACAGCTGTTTACCTATATTTACTCCAGGCGCAACGGCACCAAAGCTGCATCTATGGAAGATAATATTAGCCACAAGGAAAAATCCACCTGGCTGAACAGACTGATAAAAATCCAGCAGGACATCACTTTTGACCATCTCAACAGCTGGGTTGGCAAAGAAGTAAGGGCGCTTGTTGAAGAAAAACACGGCAATTCATACACAGCACGAATGGCCAATACATTTGTAGTAAAATTTGAAAGTGACACAGATTATACAGATAATTTTGTTACACTTGAAATAACAGGTAAAAAGGGCACAAGCTTAACAGCAGTGCTTGTAAATAGATAAAATATAGGAGATATAAAAATGGAAAATTTTGATATTATTTATGAATTCAGACTTCTTGCAAAAAAACTGCAGCAGGACGACAGAATTGTTTACCTTGATCAGGTAAGAAAAAAACTTGATATGGACCAGGAACTCCAGGATCAGATTCAGAAATTCAATGCTCTGCAGTATGAATACAGAATTGAATCTGCAAAAGAAGTAAAAGACGAAGCAAAACTCCAGAACATCAACAAGGAAATTGTTTCTCTCTATGCTGATATTATGGCAAATGAATTTATGGTTGAATACAACGAATGCAAAGATGAAGTGGACAAGCTGACAACACTTGTACAGGCTATCATCACAGCAGCTATCAATGGTGGCGATCCAATGATCGTTGAAGTACCGGAAGGTGGCTGCACAGGCAGTTGCTCTTCCTGTTCCGGTTGCGGCATCTAATATTTAATAATTCATATAATCAATTCATTACAGGACGGTAATATTTTGGCAACACTTTCACCAATGATGCAGCAATATCTTTCCATCAAGGAAGCTCATAAAGATCACATTGTCTTTTTCAGACTGGGTGATTTTTATGAAATGTTCTTTGATGATGCTTTGCTTGCCTCAAAAGAATTAGAACTTACACTTACAGGGCGCGACTGCGGTCTGCCTGAACGTGCGCCAATGTGCGGCATTCCATATCATTCCAGTGAAGCTTATATCCAGCGTCTGCTTGAAAAAGGCTACAAAGTGGCTATCTGTGAACAGACAGAACTGCCACAGAAGGGCAAAACACTGGTAAACAGGGATGTTATCAGGGTTGTTACACCTGGTACAATCATGGAAAACAGTATGCTGGCAGAAGATAAAAACAACTATATTGCAAGTATTTTTATCCGGGAAAATCAGGCAAGTGTATGTTTCTGTGATATTTCTACAGGCTCAATGCAGTCAACAAAAATCGGCACAGATAATTTTGAAAACAATCTTAAATCAGAAATTTTCAAATATATGCCAAAGGAAATTATTATCAACACACAGATACTTAAGATGAAATGGCTTACAGATTATCTTAAAAATATTATTCACTGTTCTGTAGAATTGATTGATGATGGCGAATACAACGATTTTGTTGTGGATGAAACTGTAAAAAAACAGTTTTCCGGCAAAAGCTTTGATATGGAAATGTCCCGTTGCCTATGGCAGCTGCTGGACTATCTGTCCAAAACACAGAAGGTTGGCGTAGAAAAACTGGATGCAGTAGACAGCTATTCACAGGATAATTATATGAAACTGTCCTACACAACCACATCCAATCTTGAACTGTTTGAAACAATCCGTTCAAAAGAAAAACGCGGCAGCCTGCTGTGGGTGCTGGACAATACAAAAACCAGTTTTGGCAAGCGAATGCTGCGCAAAGTCATAGCTGCACCGCTTATGGATAAAAAGGAAATAGACCGCCGCCTTGACGCAGTGGAATATTTCAATACATATCCTATGGTGCGTATGGACACACAGACACATCTTAAAAATATCCAGGATATGGAAAGACTGTGCACCCGCGCCGGTTTTGGCAATGCAGGCCCAAGGGATGTTTTTTCTCTTTCACAGTCAATCAAAGCGCTGAAGCCTTTGAAAAGTGTTCTGGATAAATCAGATAATCCACTTATCCGTGATCTGAATAATGATATTGACCCACTGGAAGAACTGGGTGCCTTGCTTGACAAAGCAATCATTGAAAACCCTCCTGCCACAATCAAAGACGGTGGCATTATAAAAGATGGCTTTGATGAGGAAGTTGACCACAACCGTCATCTTGTAAATGACAGCATGGAAATTCTGGCAGAGATTGAAAACAGATTGCGCCGGGAAACAAATATTCCAAAACTCAAAGTAGGCTATAACCGTGTATTCGGTTACTACATTGAAGTAACCCGTTCATATCTTGAAATGGTACCGGAAAACTTTATCAGAAAGCAGACACTTGCAGGTGCGGAAAGATATGTAACCGAAGAACTGAAAAATCTTGAACGGGAAATTCTCAATGCAAACGAAAAATTGCTTGCCAGGGAAAAACTGCTGTATGGCAACTTGCTGAAAGCTATCAGTGATGAAACAGACAGAATTCTGCGCACAACAAAGGCAATGGCCTATATTGATATTCTTGCAGGTTTTTCACAGCTGTCACAGAAAAACAATTATGTAAAGCCAACAATCACAGATACAGACAGGCTGTATATCAAAGATGGCAGACATCCTGTTGTGGAAGCTATGCTGAAGGATGAAATTTTTATCCCTAATGATGCCCTGCTTGACTGTGATGCAAACAGGGTAAACATTATTACAGGCCCTAATATGGCTGGTAAATCCACATTTATGCGTCAGGTGGCTATTATAGTTGTAATGGCGCAGATTGGTTGTTTTGTACCTGCCAAAATAGCAGAAATACCTGTATGTGATGCTATTTTTACCCGTGTAGGTGCATCTGACGACCTTTCCAGCGGCCGCAGTACATTTATGGTGGAAATGAGCGAAGTAAGTGAAATACTGAAAAACGCCACACCTAAAAGCCTTGTTATTCTTGATGAAATCGGCCGCGGTACATCTACTTTTGACGGTATGAGTATTGCTAAGGCCGTTGTGGAATATATTCACAGCAAAGCAAACAGACTGGGCTGCAAAACTCTGTTTGCCACACATTACCACGAACTGACAGAAATGGAAAATCAGATTCATGGTATAGTAAATTATAATATTGCAGTAAAAAAACGCGGTGACGATATTACTTTCCTGCGTAAAATTGTGCGTGGCGGCGCAGATGACAGTTATGGCATACAGGTTGCCAAACTGGCAGGCGTACCGGATAAAGTAATAGAAAGAGCCAAAACAATACTTGATGAACTGGTTACAAATGCGGAAAGAGAAAAAATGGCTGTACGTCAGCTGTCATTTGATGACGGTTTCTATTCCGCTCCTGTTCAGCAGGTTGATTCGGTTCCAAGTGAATTGGTAAAGGAACTTGAAAAAGTCGATGTAAATGTGCTTACACCTATTGAAGCACTTAATATTCTCAATAAATTAAAATCTATGTTATAAGGCAGGCTATAGAAGATGGCAGTTATCAATATTCTTGATAAACAGACAGCAGAGCTTATTGCTGCAGGAGAGGTTGTTGAAAGACCATCTTCTGTAGTCAAAGAGCTTGTAGAAAATTCCATAGATGCCGGCGCCAGAAATATTCTTGTAGATATTGAGCGCGGCGGTATAAAGAAAATCCTGGTGCAGGACGATGGCAGTGGTATTGACAGTGAATACGTAAAAACTGCCTTTATCCGTCATGCTACCAGTAAAATAAGTAACAAGGAAGATCTGGACAGCATTGCAAGTCTTGGCTTCCGTGGTGAAGCATTGGCTTCAATTGCCAGTGTTTCACATCTTTCACTTATTACAAAAACTGAAATGCAGGATTTTGCAATAGAAATACAGCTTTCGGGCGGTGAAGAAACTTCTTTTGAAGTAAAACCTTTTGTAACAGGTTCCCGTTTCATTGTCCGTGACCTGTTTTACAATACTCCTGCAAGAATGAAATTTCTTAAAAAAGATGCTACAGAAGCAGGTTATATCCAGGATATCCTTACAAATCTTGCACTTTCCAAGCCGGATATTTCATTTACATTTGTAAAAGATGGAAAAGAGATTTTTCATACAATCGGTGACGGTAATCTGCTGAATACAATAGCATCTCTTTTTACAACGGATTTTGCATCTACTCTTACAGAAGTGGATTACAGTGATGAAAAATACAGAGTCACCGGATACGTTACACAGCCACATGCATCACGTCAGTCACGCAATATGCAGTTCTCTTTTATCAATTCAAGATTTGTGAAGAATAAAACTGTGATTGCTGCTGCTGAAAATGCGTATAAAGGCACTGTGATGGTGGGTAAATTCTCGGGTTATGTTCTCAACATAGATATGCCGTTTGATGCTGTAGATGTAAATGTACACCCTGCAAAGACAGAAGTGCGTTTTGCCAATGAGAGTGAAATGTTCTCCACTGTTTACAGAGCAGTAAAAATGGCTATTACTGCCGATGTTACACTGAAACAGTTCTCATTCAGGCAGAAAAGCAGTTTTGATGTTGAAGACAATACTGTAAAGCAACAATCCTTTACAGATGTAAAGCCTAATAATACGGCAGATAAAGAACAATATGACACATTTTCACTGCCATTTACCCTTAAAAATGATGACAATACAGACAAATATGTGAATAAATATATTGTTCCGCAGATGACAGGCGATATTCCACAGGAAGAAGACAGTTATTTTGAAAGTGCAAGTTATGTGCCTTATACCAGTTCAAATAAGGTGAATAACACATACAACCCGATATACAACAATGTTTTACAGCCTGATAAAAGAGCCGACAATACAAAATCAATTACAGAAAAATATGATTTCGAATCTGAAAATGTTTTTGTATCAGAAACAGATGAAAATATTACAGTTCTTGGCGAGGTGTTTTCTACATACATACTTTGCCAGGCGGGGGAAGAACTTATTGTAATTGACAAACATGCTGCTCACGAAAGACTGCTGTATGAAAAGCTGAAACAGAATATAAAAACAGGTAAACAGATGCTTCTGATTCCTGCCACTGTAAAACTGTCCGCAGAGGAAAAGGCTGCTGTTATGGATGATATTGATCTTCTTGAAGAACAGGGGTTTGAAATAGAAGATTTCGGTGGACAGGGTGTTATTGTCCGTGCAATTCCTATGTATATCACCAGCGAAGACCCACGGGCTCTTGTCAGTGAAATAGCATATAATCTTTCAAATGGAAATAAAGCTGAAATCAGTGAAAAACTGGACTGGATTTTTCATTCAGTAGCCTGTCGCAGTGCAATCAAAGCAGGAGATAAGGCAGAAATCAGTCAGCTTACACAGCTGGTAAAAGATATAAGGAAAGAAAAAATCCCACTGTACTGTCCTCACGGCAGACCGGTAATAATCTCAATAACCAAGAAGGAGCTGGAAAAACAATTTGGCAGATAAAAAGAAAATAGTTGTTATATGCGGCCCGACAGCCAGTGGAAAGACAGGCTTGTCCCTGTTGCTGGCACAGAAATTCAATGGAGAGATTATTTCAGCAGATTCAATGCAGGTTTACAGAAAGCTGGACATAGGCACGGCAAAAGCTACTCCACGGGAACAGTCTGTTGCACCGCACCATCTGGTTGATATTCTGGAACCTGACCAGCCTTACAATGTGCAGCAGTTTGTTGAAATGGCAGCCGCTGCTATTGATGATATAACAGCCCGAGGCAAACTGCCTGTTATTGCAGGCGGAACAGGCCTGTATATCGAAAGTCTGATTAATGGAATAAAATTTTCAGACCAGCCGGACAACAGCCGGATAAAAGCTGAATTACAGCAACAGCTGGCAGAATTCGGCAATGAATATATGTATAATATTCTGCAGGAAATAGACCCGGACTATGCACAGACTGTACATCCAAACAATTACGTGCGTGTATTGCGTGCAATAGAAATTTACAGGCTGACCGGACATAATATGACCTGGCAACTGAATAATTCCAGACCAGCAGAAAAACCGTACGATGTACTTCTGCTGGGGCTTAAATTTGAAGACAGACAGAAATTATATGACAATATAAACTATCGTGTAGACATTATGATGGAAGAAGGCATCCTGCCGGAAGCAGAATATGTTTACAACAACAGAGACAGTTTCAAAACCTGTGTCAGCGCAATTGGCTACAAGGAGTTTTTCCCTTATTTTGATAAGGAAAGCAGCCTTGATGAATGTATAGACAAGCTAAAACAGGCTTCAAGAAATTATGCCAAAAGACAGCTGACCTGGTTTAACAGAATGAAAGAAATCAATTGGTTGCTTATAGATAAAGAAAACTATAAGGAAAAAGCAGTTGAAATCACAGAAAAATTTTTAGGTAATCAGTTATATGGAAAATCAGAATAGTAACAGACGAACCACAAAGAAGAAAAAGAAAAACTGGATACCTGTTATTGCCGCTTTCCTTGGTGTGTATATTTTTCTGCAGATGTATCTTGTAAATGCAAATGGTGTTGATACAGTGAGAGCTGCAGAAGGTTATATCAATGACAGCATTGTTTCACAGGGCATTGTGTGCAGGGACGAAATAGTCCTTACAAACAATTCCGGTGGCGTAGTTGACTACATAATGGAAAATGGGGAAAGAACTTCAAAGGGAAATATACTGGCACAGGTTTATCCTACATATTCTGATATAGAAAAAATTGTTTATCTGCGCAACAGGCAGCAGACTCTGGACGATATCAATACAGCTGCCAATTATGCAGATGGCGGTGTACTTGATATTTCTACCACAAGAAAACGGCTTTCAGCACAGCTTTCTGAATTATCACAGCTCAGCAGTGTCAAAGATTATGACGGTGTGCTGGATTCGCTTACAAATCTTACCCTTAGCCTGAACAAAATAGGCGTGGCTACAGGCAGAACCACAGATTTTTCTTCTGCAGTAAATCAGCTTGAATCAGAGATAAATACTACAAAATCTGAAATCCGGCCCGCAATAACTACTTTGTATTCACCTTATACAGGTTATTTTATACAGTCTGTAGACGGATATGAAAATATAGCTACAGTAGAAAACATTGAAACAATGACCTATGAGCAGGCAATGGATATAATCAATTCTCCTGCTGATTACAGTCATAATCCGGATGAATACGGCAAGATTATTACAAATTACAGATGGTCTCTTGTAACATTTGTAGATACAGCTGAAGCAGAGAATATCTATGAAGGAAGAACACTCAATATTTCTCTGGATATAAACAAAAATGAATTTAAAAAAGCAACTGTGGAAAAAGTAGTCGATATGGGTGACAAAACAATGGTTGTGCTTGAATGTACTGTTATGGACCGGCATACCGCTGCCGCCCGTATAGTAGACTGTGAAGTGCTTTTCAGACAGTATACAGGCATAAAAATCCCCAAAACCGCCATTCATTTTGTAGATGGTCAGATGGGGGTCTATGTCAATTTTTCCAATGTGGTATATTTCAGGAAAATAGATCCGGTATATGAAGATGCAAACTACGTGATTGTACCCAAAACAAAAAGTGAGAACAATCAGGTTGAATTATATGACTCAATTATTGTGAAAGGACGAAATTTGTACGATGGAAAATATTTATAGTTATGTTGCTGACAATGTAAAAAAAGTTCAGGAAGAAATTGCCCGGGCATGTGTGAAATATGGCAGAAATCCGGAAGATGTAATTCTTATGGGTGTTTCAAAAACACAGCCTGTTGAAAAATTGCAGGTAGCATATGATGCAGGTATCAGACTGTTTGGTGAAAACAGAGTGCAGGAATTGCAGCAGAAAGCAGAATTCTTCCAGGCGAACAATGTTCCTTGCCATATTATCGGTACTTTGCAGACAAATAAAGTTAAATATCTGCCTGCACTTACAGATACAATACAGAGTGTAAACAGCCTTAAACTGGCAAACGAAATTGAAAAACAGTATGGCAAAGCAGGTAAAAAAGCAAATATCTGTCTGGAAATCAATATTGGTGACGAAGACAGCAAAAGCGGTATCCCATACAGCCAGACAATGGAACTTGTACATCAGCTTTCAGAATTCAAACATCTTACAGTAAAAGGTCTTATGTGTATTCCGCCTATTGATGACACAGAGCAGGTAAGAAAGTATTTTGCACAGATGCGCAAATTATTTGTTGACATATCAGATAAAAAATTAGATAATATAGATATGTGTATACTGTCTATGGGTATGTCCGGAGACTACCCATGGGCCATAGCCGAAGGCAGTACTCTTGTGCGCGTAGGCACAGGTATTTTCGGACGGAGAAATTATAATTTATAAATATAAAGGAGCACTAAAATGGGTATTGGTGATAAATTAAGAGCAGCATTTGGCATCTCAGATGAAGATTTTGAAGATGAAGAAGAACTGGTTGAAGGCGAAGAAGAGGAAGTAGCAGTAGCAGAAAATACATTCAAAGCTGATTTCACACAGAATACAGTTCAGCCAACTCCTGCACCGGTAAAAAGAGAAAGAAATGTTTCTCTTTCTTCCATTCCACAGCTGCAGGTTGTTCTTGTTAAACCTGAACGCTTTGAAGAAGCAAGCGACATTGCTGACAGTCTCAATGCTAAAAAGACAGTTGTTCTCAACCTTGAATCTGCAAGCAAAGAAGTGGCAAGACGTCTTGTTGACTTCCTTTCAGGTGTTGCATATGCAAATCAAGGCAATGTGCAGAAAATTGCAAACTCCACATTCCTTATCACTCCATACAATGTTGATATCTCAGGTATCGGCCTGCTGGAAGATATTGAACCGCAGGGAGTTCTGTATTAATTGAGAGGCTTTATACCTCCACAGACACAGGAAGAAACTGTTTTCTGTAAAAAAGCATTTTCATTATGTGAAAGAGCAGACAAATTACATACCAGATCTTTTTCAACCTTTCTGAATTTAAGGGAAAAAGAACTGTTTATATCACAGTTCAATAAATTTTCCGGATTGAAAATAGAGTTCAATGCAGGCTTTGAAGGCGACACAGAGCGCCTTATTGCCTGTGTCTGCGATGAATATGATGAAGTTTATCCATATGATTTTCCAATCAGTATTATCTGTTCTGATATAGATGCTGATGAAAAGCTGAACCACCGTGATTTCCTTGGTGCAATTATGAATCTTATGATAAAAAGGGAATACATCGGGGATATTATTGTTCAGCGGGATAAATGCTTTATTGCATGTCACAATCAGATGGCGCCGATAATTATCAGTGAGCTGAAAAGTGTGCGCCACAGTTCTGTGGATTTTGAATATTATTATGAACCTGTTGTGTACCACAGACAGGCTTCACAACAAAAAAGTGTAACAGTTGCTTCATTGCGTCTTGATGCAGTGGTCAGCGCTGTACTTAACTGCAGCAGAAATGAAGCAGTTACCCTTGTGAAACAGGGGAATGTGTCTGTGAATCATCTTCTTGCCAAACATTCGGATTTTGAAATTATGGACGAAGATGTTCTCAGTATACGCGGACGTGGTAAATATAAACTTTCTTTTGACGGTTCAAAAAGCCGTAAAGACAGATTTTTTATAACATATTATAAATATTAGGGGGCTACAAACAATGTTTACAGCTGATGAAATCCGCCAGATTACTTTTGAAAAGGTAATGCGTGGCTACAGACCGGAAGATGTAGAATCTTTTATGGAAAACGTTGCAGATGCTTTTGAAGCACTGGAAAACGAAAAGAAAGACCTTGAAGAAAAACTTTATCTGCTTGCAGAAAAAGTTGAACAGTATAAAGCTGAAGAAGAAAGCATCAAGACAACTCTTATCAACGCACAGCGCCTTGGTGAAAGCATTGTATCAGATGCAAGAGTAAAAGCAGACAATGTTATCAGAGAAGCCACAATCAAGAAAAACGATATCATTTCTTCTGCATACAATGAAATTGAAGGCACAGAAGAAACACTTAACAGACTGAAAAAAGAAGTAAGTGATTTTAAAAACAGTGTTCTTGCCCTTTATGTAAGCCATATTGAAACATTGCGCACACTTCCGGAAGAAAAAAGCGAAGAAGAAACAGTTGTGGAAGTACCTGTTGTTGAAGAAACACAGGTTGTTACAGAAACACCTGCAGTTGAAGAACCAGTTGTAGCGGAAACATTTGTTGAAGCTGCACCGGAAGATAAATTCAAAAGCGTTTCTTCACTTTTCAACGAAGAATAATTAAGAGAAGATTAGCGCTTTTGCGCTAATCTTTTTATCTTTCTAGGAGAATAATTTGATTTTTAGTATTATTTTTTCTGTTGTTCTGATATTGCTGGACAGAATCAGCAAATATCTTGCGGCAACATATCTGGCCGGCAATGGCGGTGTTACAGTTATTCCGTATTTGCTGGGCCTGCGATACCTGGAAAACACAGGTATGGCATTCAGTCTGCTCAGCGGAAAAACAGTTTTCCTGGCGGTTGTTACTGCTGTGGCGCTTATCGTAATGGCATTTTTTCTGTTTGTCAGACCATTCGGAGATAGATTTGAGCAGTTCTGCTTTCTTCTTATCTTTTCCGGTGGCGTAGGCAATCTTATTGACAGGGTTTTCCAGGGTTATGTAATAGACTATTTTGAATTCCTGTTTATGGATTTTGCTATTTTCAATGTGGCAGATGTATATGTTTGTGTTGGTGTTGGTCTTTATGCAATTTATACTGTTTATACAGAATTTTACAAAAAGGGTAAGGAATAGTGGATATTATTTTATTGACAGCCGCATCAGATGATGTGGGGAAAAGACTGGATTTATATATTTCACAGAATACTGACTATTCCAGAAATTCTGTACAGATACTGCTGGATAACGGGGATATTTCAGTCAATGACAAAACTGTTACCAAAAGCTATAAACTGAAAGAAAATGATGTGGTACAGATTACTATGCACCCGCCAAAAGAAACAGAAATTGTGCCGGAAAATATACCGCTGGACATTTACTATGAAGATGAACATCTGCTTGTGGTAAACAAACCAAAAGGTATGGTTGTTCACCCGGCAAACGGCAATGAAAGCGGCACCCTTGTAAATGCGCTGATGTATCACTGCAAGGACAGCCTGTCCGGCATAAATGGTGAAATCCGTCCGGGTATTGTCCACAGGATTGACAAGGATACATCCGGTCTGCTGGTTGTTGCCAAAAACGATATTGCACATGAACATCTGGCACGGCAGTTCAAGGAACATTCCATCAACCGTGTTTACAATGCTATTGTATATGGCAATGTAAAAAATGATGAAGGGGACATCGACAGACCTATCGGCAGACATAAAACAGACAGAAATAAATTCTGTGTAACCCCTGTAAATTCAAAAAATGCTTTTACACATTACAAAGTGCTTGAAAAGCTTAATGGCTTTACACTTATTGAAGCAAGACTGAAAACAGGCAGGACACATCAGATCCGTGTTCATATGCAGAGTATAGGTCATCCTCTTGCCGGTGACCCGGTATATGGGCCGCAGAAAGTCATCAGGGAACTGGACGGACAGGCCCTGCATGCCGGTGTGATAGGTTTTATTCATCCTGTAAAAAATGAATATATGGAATTTTCATCACCTTGGTGTGATCAATTCAAAAAATTCTATAATAAAGTTAAGTTGAAATAATTATGGGAAAAAAGATTGACGAAATACTGGTAATCAGCGACCTTGACAATACATTGCTTACTGCAAAAGGCGGTATACCACAGTACAATATAGAAATGATTGAAAAGTTTCAGAAAATGGGTGGTAAATTTACTGTTGCAACAGGCAGAAGTGTAGAATCTGTAAGTCGATATCTGGGGCAGATCAGACTTAATGCACCTGCAATCACTTATAATGGTGGTGTAATTTATGATTATGAAACAGGCGATATTTTATATAGAGCTGTGTTGCCGGATGCTGCAAAGGATATTCTCAGACAGATTATGGCAGAATTTCCTGACGTAGGCTGTGAAATTATGTGTGATAATTTCAGAACATACCTGATTACAGAAAACGATTACACATACTGGCATCTTACAGATGAAAAACTGAGCTATATTGATACAGAGGCTGACCGGATTTCAAACGGCTGGATCAAGGTGTTGTGGGCAGACAACAATGAAACTCTTCTCAGAATGAAAAAGTATGTTGAAGAAAATATCCATTGTGATGAAGTGGAATTTGTAATGACAAATACTATTTATTTTGAAATGATGCCTAAAAATATAACCAAAGGCAAGGCTCTGCGTAAATTATGCGACTTGACTAAAATGCAAATAACTAATACAATTGCAGTAGGGGATTATTATAATGATGTGGAGATCCTGCAGAATGCCGGATTAAGCGTATGTGTGGATAACGCCCCGGATGATATCAAGAAAATTTGCCATATAACTGTACCGGCTTGCACAGACGGCGGAGTAGGGCATTTGTTGGCACAAATAATAAATTCATACATTTAGGAGGACTATATGGACGCAAAAATCAAACTTGCGCTTGAAAAACAGGCAGTAGAAGTTAGAAAAAATATTGTTACTGCAGTTCACAGCGCAAAAAGCGGACACCCGGGTGGTTCTCTGTCCCTGACAGATACACTCACTTATCTCTATTTCTACAAAATGAATGTAGATCCAAAAAATCCACAGGACCCAGACAGAGACAGATTTGTTCTCTCAAAAGGTCACACAGCTCCTGCTCTTTATTCAGTTCTTGCTGAAAAAGGCTACTTTGACAAAGCAGAACTGCTGAAACTTCGTAAAACAGGTGCACTTCTGCAGGGTCATCCTGATATGAAACACATTCCAGGTGTTGATATGACAACAGGTTCTCTTGGTCAGGGTATTTCCACAGCTGTTGGTATGGCTCTTGGCGGCAAAATCAGTGGCAAGTCATTTACAGTTTATGCTGCTTTGGGCGATGGCGAAATTCAGGAAGGCCAGGTGTGGGAAGCTGCTATGGCTGCTGCACACTATAAACTTGATAACCTTGTAGCTATTGTTGACAATAATGGTCTGCAGATTGATGGTAACATTGAAGATGTTATGTCTCCATACCCAATTACAGATAAATTTGCAGCATTTGGCTGGAATGTTGTAACAGCTGATGCTCATGATTTTGACAGCATCCACGCAGCATTTGAAAAAACAGCTGAAAAGAATGGCAAACCATGGGTTATCGTACAGAAATCTGTAAAAGGCAAAGGTGTTTCCTTCATGGAAAACAAAGCTTCATGGCATGGCAGCGCACCTAACGATGAACAGTATGCACAGGCTATGGCAGATCTGGAAGCAATAGCAAAAGAATTGGAGGCTAAGTAATATGTCAGACGTAAAAATCGCAACAAGAGAAAGTTATGGCAACGCTTTGGCCGAACTTGGTAAAGTAAATCCTGATGTTGTTGTATTCGATGCAGACCTTGCAGGTGCAACAAAAACAGGCGTTTTCAAAAAAGCATTCCCGGAAAGACATTTTGACTGTGGTATCGCTGAATCCAACATGGTTGGTCTTGCAGCAGGTATCGCTACAACAGGCAAAATTCCATTTGTATCTTCATTTGCTATGTTCGTAGCAGGCAGAGCATTTGAACAGGTAAGAAACAGTGTTGGTTATCCACATCTGAATGTAAAAATCGGCGCTACACACGCAGGTATCTCTGTAGGTGAAGACGGTGCTACACATCAGTGCAACGAAGATATTGCTCTTATGAGAAGCATTCCAGGTATGGTAGTTATCAATCCATGTGATGATATCGAAGCAAAACAGGCTGTATTTGCAGCTGCTGAATACGTAGGTCCTGTATACCTGCGTTTCGGCCGTCTTGCAGTTCCGGTAGTTAACGATGAAAACTATAAATTTGAAATCGGTAAAGGTGTTACACTTAAAGAAGGTAACAAAGTTACTCTGATTGCTACAGGTCTTATGGTTGCCCGTGCTCTGGATGCAGCTAAAATCCTTGAAGAAAAAGGCATCAGCACAAGAGTGGTTAATATCCATACAATCAAACCAATTGATGAAGAAATCATTCTTAAAGCTGCAAAAGAAACAGATCTTATCGTAACATGTGAAGAACACAGCGTTATTGGCGGTCTGTTCAGCGCTGTTACAGAAGTAACATCTGCAAAACATCCTTGCAAAGTTGTTCCTGTTGCAGTTATGGACACATTCGGTAAATCCGGTCCTGCAGCTGAACTTCTGGAAGTTTTCAATCTTAACAAAGAAACAATCGTTGAAAAAGTTCTTGAAAACATCTAAACTTAATATAATAACACACAGCAGGTATAAGCAATTATATCTGCTGTTTTTGTGTGTCTTTATCACTGAAAATATAAATTGCAGATAGTAGAATTATGATATATAATAGTGTTATATGAATAATTTAAGGAGATTACCGTGTTTAAGATTATTGAAAAGAAACAGCTGAATGACACAACTTTTTCTATGACAATTCACGCACCACTGGTGGCCAAAAATATTATGCCAGGTCAGTTTGTGATGGTAATGACAGATGAAGACAGTGAAAGAATTCCGCTGACAATAGCAGATTTTGATAAGGACAAAGGAGAAGTAACCATTGTTTATCAGGCAATTGGGGCTTCCACTATTAAATTGAGCCATAAAAATGCAGGTGAAGAAATTGCACATTTTGCAGGTCCTCTGGGTGCTGCCACAGAACTGGAAAATATTGAAAACGCCTGTGTGATTGGCGGCGGCGTTGGATGTGCAATTGCTCTTCCACAGGCAAAATGGCTGAAAAACCATGGTGCACAGGTGGACGTAATTGCCGGTTTCAGAAACAGGGATATTGTTATTCTTGAAGATGAAATGAAATCAAATTCCACTTCCTGTACTATATGCACAGATGATGGTTCATACGGCGTAAAAGGCTTTGTAACCAATGTGCTGAAGACAAATATAGAAAATGGCAAAAAATATGACTGCGTAATTGCCATCGGTCCTATTCCTATGATGAAAGCAGTAAGTGAAATCACAAAGGAATACGGTATCAGAACAATCGTAAGCCTTAATCCTATTATGATTGACGGCACAGGCATGTGCGGCGGCTGCAGGGTAAAGGTTGGCGGCCAGGTTAAATTTGCCTGTGTGGATGGTCCGGACTTTGATGGTCATCAGGTTGATTTCAATGAACTTATGGTCAGAAACAATATGTATAAAAAACAGGAAACTGCTGCCAAAGAACATATCTGCAGAATGTATGGAGGTGCTGATAATGTATAACAAGCAGGAATTTAAAACACCTATGCCACATCAGGATGCAGATGTGAGAAATAAAAATTTTTCTGAAGTAAGCCTGGGATATACTCTGGAAGATGCAATAAATGAAGCAAACAGATGTATTAACTGCAAAAATAAGCCATGTATGTCCGGTTGCCCTGTAAACGTAGATATTCCGGAATTTATTTCATATATTAAAGATGGTGATATAGAATCTGCATACAGAAAAATCAAGGAAAAGAATTTTCTTCCTGCAGTGTGTGGCCGTGTATGTCCACAGGAAAACCAGTGTGAAATGAAATGTGTCCGCGGTATCAAAGGAGAAAGTGTGGGCATTGGCCGTCTTGAAAGATTCTGTGCCGACTGGGCAAGGGAACACGGTATTGAAACAGAAGAAAAACCTGCAGAAGTCAAAGATACAAAGGTTGCTGTTATCGGTGCAGGTCCGGCAGGTCTTACCTGTGCAGGCGTACTTGCCCAAGCCGGTATACAGGTTGAAATCTTTGAATCTTTAAATAAAGCCGGTGGTGTGCTCAGTTATGGTATACCTGAATTCCGACTTCCAAAAGAAATTGTAAAATATGAAGTAAATAACCTTAAAAAACTTGGTGTGAAAATACATACTGATGTGGTTGTCGGCAAAACTGTTACAATTCCACAGCTTGAAGAAATGGGCTTTACAGCTTTCTTTATTGGCAGTGGTGCCGGTTTGCCATCATTTATGAACATTGAAGGTGAAGGTTTTGCAGGTGTATTTTCTGCAAACGAATTTCTTACAAGAGCAAATCTTATGGAATGCTACAAAGACAGCAAGGACACTCCTGCTCCACAACTGAATAAAGTTGTGGTTGTTGGCGGCGGTAATGTGGCTATGGATGCGGCAAGGGTTGCAAAACGTATGGGCAGTGATGTAAGTATTGTTTATCGCCGAGGTGTTGAACAGATGCCTGCACGAAAGGAAGAAATTCATCACGCCATGGAAGAGGGCATACATTT
Source organism: Oscillospiraceae bacterium (assembly GCA_017483145.1). GTDB lineage: Bacteria > Bacillota > Clostridia > Oscillospirales > Ruminococcaceae > RGIG3102. The sequence goes on from JAFULT010000051.1 coordinate 16,847, forward strand.
TCTCACTCTCAATAATCCTGTTAGAATTCTTGGTGATGAAAACGGTTTTGTAAAGCAGATTGAATGCATCAGAATGGAACTTACAGAACCGGATGCATCCGGCAGACGTGGTGTAAAAGCTGTTGAAGGAAGTGAATTCCTTATGGATGTTGATGGTGTAATCATGGCGATAGGCACAAGTCCAAATCCGTTGCTGAAAAACAGTATTATGGGTATTGAAGTAAACAGACGCGGCGGATTTGTAGTTGATGAAAATATGAAAACTTCTGTTCATAACATATGGGCAGGTGGTGATGCTGTTACAGGCTCCGCCACTGTTATTGAAGCTATGGGTGCCGGCCAGAAAGCAGCCAGAGCTATTCTTGAGTATCTTAAATAATAAAAATACCTGCAGTATATCTGCAGGTATTTTTTCATATATTTGACTTAAAGGGGGAATGTCAGATATGTGGCAAAAAGTAAACAATAATGAAACAATAACAAATCCGGACATAAAACAGGAATATGAAAAAATAATAAACAGAGCAGAAAGCAAAAAAGATAATAACATATACCTGAATATCCAACTTTCATTTATGGCTGTATTGTTGGCTGTATCCTTCGTGTTAAAAAATGGAAATTCATCTACCTTTGAATATGCAAAAGCCAATTACCGGGAGTTTTTTGAAACCGACACATATATGGAAAGTACTTTTTCCTACAACGCATTTATTGAAAATATGCATAATGAATTGCAGATAAGATTTGGGCAGTTGGTTACAGTTTTCAATCAGGTAAACGGAAAGGGAAGTGCGGACATATACCCGGACAATGTTAGTTTAAAAAAATATAACCTTACAAACAAAGGAATAACACCTGCAGACGGATACATCTCTTCTCCCTATGGAATAAGGACAAATCCATTCAATACACGTCAAAAAGAATTCCACACCGGATTGGATATAGCTGCTCCAAAGGGAACTTTTATAAGAGCAGCTTTTGACGGAACAGTAATAGCAGAAGGGAATTCATCAGTGGCTGGCAATTATATACGTATACAGTCAGCAGATGGAATAACCACCTTATACGCCCACAACCAATTCAACTTTGTAAAGAAAGATGATAAAGTGTTGGCAGGACAGGTGATTGCAACAATGGGAGAAACCGGTCTTGCAACAGGACCACATCTTCATTTTGAATTTATAGTTGACGGGATCAGATACAATCCTGTTTATGCACTGGATATATGAAAAATCTTTTCTGGTTTCTGATCATCTTATTTACAGGTCTATATTTTGATAATTTAAATATATTCAGATATTGTATTGTCTCCAGTATGTTGCACGAAGCAGGACATATTGCAGCATACAGATTTTTATTAAGCAAATGGCCAAAAATCGATATTTCGGTTTTTGGCTTTACTATGATTAATGACATTGTATATTCTGATAA
>JAFULT010000052.1 GCA_017483145.1 Oscillospiraceae bacterium
GGTCTGTGTCGTCCACAAAATAGCACACCCACATACTGCCGTCTTCAGAAGAGGCAGAGGAAAAAACTGTGTATTCCCTGTTGTTCACAGGCAGGGGCAGACCGTGCCGGCCGCTGGCTTCTTCCAGTTTCAGACCCGGCACTATTTTGGCAAGGGGAGTGAGATAACAGTCTGTATCTGACAGAATCCGGCTGCGGAATGAATTGTTGTACCATACAATACTGCCCTTGCTGATGATGGCCACAGGCACGGCCAGATTGTCAAAGCTGAGCTGCTGGCGGGCAGCCTGTTTGCCGCTGCCGAAGAAAACACCGTGTATGGCGTTTCTGATGGCATGTGTGTTCATAGATATGATTATAACCAGAGAAATCACACCTGCGATAGACACCATTATCAGCTCCGGATGAAGCCAGGCAAGCATCCCGCTGAATATAAGGGTAATAATCATCAGAAGAATGATGATTATATCTGTACCCCAGAATTTATTTTTCATAAAAGCACCTTATTTCTATCAGTATTTTATACTTCCATTACTATAGGCAGTACCATAGGGCTTCTCTTTGTCTTTTTGTAAAGAACTGCAGAAACCTGGTCACGGATTTTGCTTTTGATTACAGTCCAGTCCCTGTAGTCATAGTTTTCGTATTTTTCTATAACTTCACGGGCGGCAAGGCGGGCCTCGCTGATAAGACCTTCACTTTCCTTTACATATACAAAGCCGCGGGAAACAATATCCGGGCCGCTGAGCAGACGGCCGGAATAGCTGTCTGCAGTGAAAACTACCACAACAAGACCGTCCTGTGACAGATGGCGGCGGTCGCGCAGAACAACGCTGCCCACATCGCCAACGCCAAGACCGTCTACCAGCACCTGGCCGGCTGTTACGGTTTCTTCAACTGTGATGCCGTTTCTGTCTATTCTCAGCACACCGCCTGTATTGGCAAGGATGATGTTTTCCTGTGGAATGCCTGCACCCTCTGCCAGCATTGCGTGGCGTTTGAGATGTTTGTATTCCCCGTGAACAGGGATGAAATACTGAGGCTTCACAAGGTTCAGCATCAGTTTCAGCTCTTCCTGGCAGGCGTGGCCGGAAACGTGCACATCGTACATTGATTCATAGATTACTGTTGCACCGGACTTCATAAGACCGTTTACAACCCTTGTAACCATTTTTTCGTTGCCCGGAATAGGTGTGGCTGAAATAATGATAAAATCGTTGGGGCCGATGGAGAACTGGCGGTGTGTGCCGCCGGCCATTCTGGCAAGGGCAGACAGAGGTTCGCCCTGGCTGCCTGTAGTGATAAGCACTATCTGGCCCGGGTCATAGTCCTTTACCTTTTCCGGTTCAATCATCACATTGTCCGGTGCTGTAAGATAACCCAGTTCAAAAGCCATTGCAATATTGTTCATCATACTGCGGCCGGAAACAGCCACCTTTCTGTTGTGCCGCACAGCAAGGTCAAGAATCTGCTGGATGCGGTAGATATTTGAAGCAAAGGTAGCTATGATAATTCTTTTGTTTTCTGCCTTTTCAAAGAAGGAGGCAAAGGATTTGCCCACGGTTTTTTCACTGGCTGATGAGCCGCGGCGTTCAGCATTGGTGGAGTCTGACAGGAAAGCCAGAACCCCCTGGCTGCCGTAACGGGCAAAGGTGGACAGGTCTGTTGTATCGCCCTGTGGCGGTGTGTAGTCTATTTTGAAGTCACCTGTGGTGATTACAACACCTGCAGGAGATTCAATTGCCAGACCTACTGCGTCCGGGATGGAATGGTTTACGTGAATAGGCACAACTGTCATACAGCCCATCTGTATTCTGTCTCCCGGCTGAATCACGTTGATTTCCACTGTGTTTTTCAGTGAGTGTTCGCTGAGTTTGTTTTCAATAAGACCCTTTGTCAGCTTTGTGGCGTAAACAGGTATGTGAATCTCTCTCATAAGATACGGCAGTGCACCGATATGGTCTTCGTGGCCGTGAGTGATAACAATACCTTTGATTTTGTCCGCGTTGTCAAGGACATAGGTGAAATCAGGGATAACAAGGTCTACGCCGAACATTTCGCTGTCCGGGAATGAGTTGCCGCAGTCCACGATAAACATATCGCCCCTGCATTCATAGACAGTCATATTCTTGCCGATTTCATTAAGGCCTCCCAGAGGTATGATTCTTATAGCTTCCACAGGTTCCTCCTTTTTGATATGATTGTTACGGTTATATTTTCTTTTATAATATTTCTTTTCAGATTTTGTTGGCATTTATGCTCCTTTCATTGCCTGTAAAATGGAATGGGAAAACACACCATATCTGAAATGGTGGTCAACAGGCTGATATTATATGTAAACGGACTCTTTAAGTATGGGATTTCTTCCCTTGTTTTTTAACGCACTTGTGGTATTATAACAATACTTTATATAATAAATGATACTTTATTTAAGATTATATTGTCAAGACAGGCCGGTTATTATTGTGAATTCTTTACATAAACCGGCTTTTAATATATAATTACATTGTTATTTAGTAGAAATTATAGTCCTGAAAGGAAATATATATGAAGACAGTACACATTTTTACAGACGGTGCCTGCAGCGGCAATCCGGGCCCCGGCGGCTGGGGCGCCATACTGCGCTACAACGGGGTGGAAAAGGAGCTTTCCGGCGGCGAACAGCACACCACCAACAACAGAATGGAAATGTGTGCCGTTCTGTACGCACTGCAGGCGCTGAAAGAACCCTGTGAAGTAATACTGACCAGCGATTCCAAATACGTAATAGACAGCATTACAAAGGGCTGGGTTTATTCCTGGCAGAAAAAAGGCTGGAAAAAGGGCGACGGCAAGCCTGCGCTGAACGTGGACCTGTGGGAGCAGATTTTACCATTGCTGAAAAAGCACAGTGTTACTTTCAACTGGATAAAAGGGCACGCAGGCCACCCGGAAAACGAGCGCTGCGATGCAATGGCTGTGGCCGAAAGCCGGAAATTCAGATAAATATGTAATTGTCCGGTCAGACTGATTGTTGACCGCATACAGCTGTATATACAATATTTTCTTGTTGATACAGCAGATAAGTTACTATATTATATATACAGGATATTTTTTAACCGGAGGATATTTATGACATTGGGTCTTGATTATAAAAAAGTGCTGGTGGGTGTTTCCGGCGGTGTGGACTCTTCTGTATGCATTGACCTGCTGAAAAAGCAGGGGCTGGAAGTGGAAGGCGTGGTTATCCGCTTTTCACCGGAAAGTGATGAAGCAGTAAAGGACGCACAGCGGGTATGTGACAAACTGGGCATAAAACTGCATATTGCAGATGCACAGGAAGATTTCAGGAAATATGTGGTGGCCCCATTCTGTGAAAACTATGTAAGCGGCCGCACACCTAACCCTTGCATTGTGTGCAACCCTCATGTAAAATTTGCCACACTTATAAAAACAGCTGATGCGCTGGGCATAGGCTACATTGCCACAGGCCATTATGCACAGGTGGAAAAAGTGGGCGATTTTTACCGTGTGAAAAAGGCTGTAAGCGCTGCAAAGGACCAGAGCTATATGCTGTACAGACTGCCACAGAGTGTTCTGAGCCGTCTGCTGCTGCCTATAGGCAACTATGAAAAGCCGGATATAAGGGATATGGCAGGGCAGCTGGAACTGTTCACCGCCGACAAGCCGGACAGCCAGGAAATATGCTTTATTCCCGACGGAAATTATGGAGATTTTATAAAAAATCTTGGGTATAAGACAAAATACGGCTGGCTGATGTCACCGGAAGGCAAGAGAATACGCCGCCACGAAGGAGTGCACAATTTTACTGTAGGCCAGAGAAAAGGGCTGGGCGTGGCACTGGGCAAGCCTGCCTTTGTAAAGGAAATAACAGACAAGGGCGATGTTCTGCTGGGCTATGCCGGGGAAGAATTCTTTACCGGTGTGGAACTGTCCGCTCCTGTTTATACAGAAGAAAAACCGCTGACCGCAGGGGATGTGTTCACTGTGAAAATCCGCAGTGCCGCAAAGGGCGATGAAGCAAAAGTGATATACAGTGACAGCGAAAAAACCGTGCTGGAATTTATACAGCCTGTGCGCGCTGCCGCAAGAGGCCAGAGCGTAGTTATATACGACGGCCGGTATGTTGCAGGCGGCGGATTCATAGAAAAAGCCATAAGATAGACAATAAAAGGAGCGAAGAAAACCGCTCCTTTTTTACTTATTGATTTTACAGAAAAATCATTGACAACCCACTGTTTTTTGGACTAATATTATAAGAGGCGGATATGTAAAATCCGCGTAAAATTCAATTACAAAAGGAGATGACACTTGTGAGCAGTGACCCGTATGGGAACAGTCGGATAAAGCCAAAACACAATACAGGCGCTGGAACAGGTGACAGTCTTTAAATGATTAAACCTCTTTTTCGCGCCGGTGAAAAGGAGGTATTTTTAATGGATGACAAAATATTGAACGAAATCGGCTTTACACCGATTGATGAAGAAATCATCCCGGAAGATGATGAAATAATTGAACTTATAGATGCCATTACAGCTGACGAAGACGAACTGGAAGAAGCGGATGTGGACCTGACCGATATGCTGCTGACAACCGAACAGGAAGAGCTGAACGATGTTATCGAATCAGACTTTGCCATCGACGTTGCCATAGCCATGGAAGAGTTTACAGACGAAGAACTGCTGGCTTTCTATGAACGTCTGGACAATGAGCATGCGGCGCAGATTCTGGAACAGATGGATGAGGACCTGCAGCAGCGTTTTGTTGCACTGCTGGACTATCCTGCCATTCTGGCCATGTTCAGATATATGTCAAACGACGATATTGCCGATATTATCGGTGAAATGCCTGTAAACCGCAGAAAAACCATTCTGCGCAGGCTGAAAAGCAGAGAAGACGTTGAAAGTCTGCTGCTTTATCCTGATGATACCGCCGGCGGTATTATGACAACAGAGTATATCGCCCTGTCTGACAAACTGACAATTGAAAAAGCATTGCAGAAAATCAAGGAAATTGCACCGAAAACAGAAATTATAGATACAATTTTTGTTCTCAACGGCAAAAAAGAGCTGATTGGTACAGCTGACCTGCGCGATATCCTTGTTGAAGAAAACACAACAACCCTTGCTGAAATAATGTATGACAATGTGGTTACCGTAACACCTGATATGGACCAGGAAGAAGTATCCCACATTGCATCCAAATACGACCTTACAGCGGTGCCTGTTGTAAACAGGAAAGGCGCCCTGCTGGGTATTATCACTGTTGACGATATCATCGATGTTCTGTTTGAAGAACAGACCGAAGATATTCTGAAAATGGGTGGTGCCAGTGCTGAAGAAAGCATTGATTCCACTATCATTGAAAGTGTAAAATTCCGTCTGCCATGGCTGATGGTAAACCTGTGCACTGCATTTCTGGCATCATTTACACTGTCTCTGTTTGAAGACACCATCTCTCAGGTGGTTGCCCTGTCTGCCACAATGACAATTATCGCCAATATGGGCGGCAACGCAGGCAACCAGACAATGGCCATTGTGCTGCGCAGCATCACTCTGGGAGAAATCAACCTGAAGGATGACTGGATGAAGGTGGTAAAGCCAATTCTTGCAGGTATCATCAACGGTGCGATAATCGGCTCTATCGCAGGGGTGATTGTTGCAATGAAATACGGCAATATGTATCTGGGTGTGATTACAGTTCTGGCTATGATACTGAACAACATTGTGGCCGGTGTGTTCGGCTTCTTTGTACCGCTGGTGCTGAAAGCGCTTCATGTAGACCCTGCCCTGGCCAGTTCCATATTCCTGACAGCAGCAACAGATGTTCTGGGTTTCTTTGCATTCTTAAGTCTTGCAAACCTGTTCCTGCCATTGCTGATGTGACAAAAAAATAAAGGCACAGCATAACGCTGTGCCTTTTGTTATGTATAATATTATCTGTTTTCAAACCATTTCAGTGCCAGATCTGCCACAACAGGTGCCAGTTTTTTCAGTTCCCAGCCGGATGTGTTGATAGTTACATCATAGGCGCTGCCCATACCCCATCTGAGACCTGTAACCATTTCTCTTGTCTGTGCACGGTTTTTGTCGATGCGGCGGATGTTCTGTTCCATTGCACGGCGGGACAGATTTTCGCCTTCTTTTGCTCTTTCAACACAACGGCGAACCTTTGCGTCCATATCAGCACATACAAAAATGCTCATTGGGTTGTAGTCTGCCAGCAGAACGTCAGCATTACGGCCAACGATAATGCAGTCTTTACCCCTTTTTGCAATGTTTTCAATAACTTTTCTCTGTTCAACCAGAAGGTTTGTCTGTGGGTTCTGCCACAGGTTTACTGCTTCAAAGGAGCTGTTGAATGTAAGAGGTACCTGCTGCCAGAAGTTGCTTTCCAGGGCGGATTCAACATAATTTTCATCCATACCGCTTTTTGCTGCGATTGCTGTGATAATTTCTTTGTCGTAGTAGTCAAAGCCAAGCACATCTGCCATACGCTTGCCAAGTTCACGGCCACCACTGCCGAATTCACGGCTGATAGTAATAATTCTCATAGTAAATCTCCTTTATATCGAGTATAGTCTCTTCAGATGCCTGCATTTTCCGGCAGAACGCTGTGCCGGCTTCCCTGCAGGGCGGGAAATATTTCTTCTTAATTAAATGATACCAATTTACACAAATAAAGTCAAGAAACAAGGGATCCGGTTTGGCGGGTCCCCGTATTTTTTTACAATTCAATGCCGAAAAATTCTGCCGCATTTCTGTACAGAACCTTTTCTTTGATTTCATCGCTGAATGGCCATTCTTCAACTGCTTTGATAAGATATTCCAGGCTCTTGCCCTGGCTGTTCCAGTCAGATGAGAAGAAGAATTTGTCCTGCACTCTTGGCAGCCAGTAAAGATATGGTTCATAGCCGGAACCCTGTACTGTGATAAGTGCCGGATTGTGTGTTTCCATATTCAGATATACATTTTTGTGGCGCAGTGCCAGACCGATAAATTCCATTGTCCATGGCCAGCCGCTTACAGATGCCAGGATTTTCAGTTCAGGGAAATCACGGGCAACTTCGTCAATATAGCGTGGGTGACCGATGTCGTAAGGAACAGCACCGGACAGGTTCATACTGCAGTAGATAAATACAGGCACGCCCAGTTCAACACATTTTGCATAGATAGGATAGTTGTGTTTGTCGTTTGCAGGCAGATGTGTTCTGAATGCTGTGATGTAAACGCCTTTAAGACCCAGTTCTTTGATGCCGCGTTCAACTTCACGCACTGCTTTCATACCGTCCAGTGGGTTTACAAAGCAGAAACCGCCCAGTCTGTCCGGATACTGACGGCAGATAGCCGCTGTTTTGTCATTATCGTGGCTGTTGTGGCAGGTCATGCCCCATCTTACACCCAGGTCATCCATTTCTTTGATAAAGCTTTCCAGTGTAGGAGCATTTTTGTGCGCAGCATCCCGCACCAGTTTCATAAATGCTTCCCTGCCTTCGTTTGCCAGAGTGCCGTCCATTTCTTCAAATGTAAGGCCGATTTTCTTTTCAATGCCGCCGTTGAAGTTTTCGCGGTAGCCGCCCCAGGCTTCACGGAATTCCGGCAGGCAGAAATGATGTGCTGTTCTGATAAGGTCTTCTTCAAAATCAGGCATATCAAGGCATAAGTCGATTACTTTTCTCATAGTCTTTTCCTTTCAGTAATTCATATTCGTCAATTTGTATTTATATTACTCTATATTGCATATATTGTCAATAAATTATCAATCGCTAACTGATATAATAACAAAAGCCCTGCAGTGCAGGGCTTGCGATTCAATGTATTTTCTGTATCTTTTCCGGGGCTGCGGTGTAAATTCGCACCGCTTCTATAAGTGTGGCAGCATTTTCTGTATAAAAGATTTTATCTCTGAACATCTGCTCCACCATTTCCCTTACAGCTTTCAGGGAATTATTGTACCCAGGCTGGACAACATACTGCAATGTGTATATTTTGCCGCCGTTTTCATCCTGCCCTTCATAACTCCAGAAATAGCTGCCCGGTTCCCGGCCGCGGTAGTCCACTTCCACCTTCATTGTGTCTGTGCAGGCGGTGTCCTCTATCACTTCTATGATTTTATATGATTGGGCAGAAGATGTCATAGACTGTGAAACATAGCATTCAATTGTTTCAAAATCATCTGTGTTGATTTCTTCTTCAATAATACAGGTTTTCAGTTCTTCTTTTTCAAGGTGATATGGGTGCTGTACCACATCCCACCGGCTGATTTCAAGGGCTGTAATCCCCAGCCCCACTCCTATAAGCAGTGCCCCTGCAAGAAAAGCCGCCATCAGTTTTTTCATATGTATCTTTCCTTTCTCAACCAATAAACTATTGCTGTCACTGCTGCCGCCAGCAGTGTGAATTTAAACAGTCTGTTCATTTTCCACTTTACCTCCTGTAAGCGCCTGTGTAAGCCAGAGTGTGAAAGCTCCGCCGATTATGCAACAGCCCACACCTGCTATGCATATGCCTGCAAAGCCTATACCTGTGGTGGCGTATATTATCACAGCCAGCACTGTACATATAATGCCTGCTATTGTAATAAGGGCGCAAGGTGCCCATACACAGACAAAAAGAAAAATTCTTATCATAAGAATTGCAAGATTAATCACAAAATCACCTGTCCAGTCTGCAGCTTTTTTTACAAAGAACCCTGTCCTGTCCGCTGCTGTTTTAATAGAATTGCCTGTATGTTCTGATATTCTGCCCAGTGCCGGTTTTATTCTGTGGCGTTTTTCCTTTTTGAATTCCGGCTGCCGGGCAGCTGTTTCTTCTGCCGGTTTTTCTGCCTGTGGCTGTGCTGCCGGGGGAATATCAGAATCTGCATTGATGATTCTTTTGTTTATAAACCGGTATATAAACATAACACTGATTGCAACAACCATCAGATTTGCCAGCAGTTCCACAATGGTGTGTATGCTCATAAACACTATTGATGGCAGCCAGCCGAAAAGGGATGTAAACATATTTACACATAGCTGTACCGGAAAACGGATAACATTAAGGATTACCAGCAGAATGATAAACTCCACAAAAATTCGTGCCAGCTGGGGTGTGGAAAAGCTGAGCAGTTTTTCAGCCGCTGTGCTGATGTATTCCACAATCTGTTTCACATATATATCCAGGGTTTTGTCTGCAATTTTACTGCTGTCAATATGATATGCCGCCAGGATATCCCGGGCCAGTTCATCTATATCCCCAAAATCCTTTATGGCTTCGGCCTCTGTTTTGCCCTCCTGCATTTTAAGGGCAATATGGCCCACATATTCATCAATTATATCTCTTCTTTCGCTTTCGCTGAGGAGATACAGTTTGCCGTTAAGCCTGTTTACAAATTCAAATCTGGTCATTTATTCCACTCTCCTTTATATATCCGTTTACCGTACGGGCAAAAGCCAGCCACTCCCCGGTAAGTATCTTCAAATAGGTCAGTCCTGCCGCTGTGATGCGGTAATACTTCCTTGCAGGGCCTTCTGCAGACCGGGCAAGATATGCTTCGCAGTATCTGTCATTTACCAGCCTTTTCAGCAACGGGTAGATAGTGCCTTCATTCACATCCATCATTGTGCCGACTTCGCTTACCAGCTGATAACCGTATTTGTCCTTTTCCCTGATAGCCAGCAGCACCACCAGTTCCAGAACGCCTTTTTTGAACTGTGTATTCATACATAGCCCCCTTTCACCACGAATTATAAACCGCTACCTTGCAATGTCAAGTAGTGGGCAGTACCTTTAAGTAAAGCTTAATCAAATCTTAAGGAAATACATATGTGTTTCTTAATAAATGCCATAAGGCGACAAAAAATTTTATTGACAAGAAAAGTTAATTATTATATAATATTTAAGCATAATTTAGTAAGGACCTTTAGCTCAGTTGGTTAGAGCATCCGGCTCATAACCGGACGGTCCACAGTTCGAGTCTGTGAAGGTCCACCAAAGCAAACGCCACCCAAACGGGTGGCGTTTTGTTTTGTATTCACAGACGAGAACTGTCAGTGAGATAAGTGACACCCGGAAAACCGGAGTGTAAGCGAACGGTTTTCCGCTGGTGGAACTTATGCAGTGAGCGCCGCAAGATATAAATCACATACTTTTGCGCGGCGCGAGTCGCAGTCTGTGAAGGTCCACCAAGAAAAACAGCACCCATGCGGGTGCTGTTTTTTACTTTGTGCTCATATCTGTGTAACAAAAAAGCACCTGCGGGCAGGTGCTTTTTGTTTTTAAATAGAGGAATATTCGATTTTTACCACAGCGCGGTAGTCACCTTCAGTGATGGAAGCAATGTCTTCCTTTATCATTTCTGCCACCTGTGTTTCTGTGTATTTATATTTATGTGGGATTACCGCGTCAAAAATCACATTTGTGTGGGTAGGACCTTCCACCATACGGAAATCGTGGATGGAAACATCCCCTTTGAAAAGACTGATGATTCTCTGCACCACCATCTCTCTTGTGCTGTCCACTTTTTTATCGTTTACCACAACAGGGTCCATATGGATTGTGGCTGCGCAGTTCAGCTTTGCTTTCAGTTCATCTTCTATATTGTCGATAACATCGTGTATGTAAAGAATGTCGCCGTCTGAACTAACTTCTGCGTGAAGGGTAATCATAAGGCGGCCCGGGCCGTAGTCGTGCACAACAAGGTCGTGAACGCCAACAACTTCGTCATTTTCCATAACTATGGAATAAATCTGCTGCACCAGTTCTTCGTCCGGTTTCTGGCCAAGGAGAGGCGCAATTGTGTCTTTTGCAGCTTCAATACCTGCGCGTACAATAAACAGGGATACCAGCAGACCGCACCAGCCGTCAATCATAAGGTCTGTGAACTGCCCTACAACAGCGGCAACAAGAACAACCGCTGTGGCAACACTGTCACTGGTGCAGTCGGCACCTGTGGCTTTCATTGCGGCAGAGTCGATTTTTTCGCCGATTGATTTGTTGTATGCGCCCATATACAGCTTTGTGGCTATGGACACAATAAGGATAACGGCAGACAGCAGGCTGAATTCCACAGCCTGTGGATGAAGAATTTTGTCCACTGATGATGTGGCCAGTTCCCAGCCCATAAGCAGGATAGCCATTGAAACAGCCAGACCGGACAGGTATTCCATTCTGCCGTGACCGAAAGGATGTTCCGGGTCAGGCTTCTGGCCTGCCAGCTTGAACCCCAGCAGGGTGATTGCGGAAGAACCTGCGTCTGAAAGGTTGTTGAAAGCATCAGCTGTGATGGAAACAGAATTGCTGATTGTGCCTGCAAAGAATTTGCCTGCAAACAGCAGTACATTGAGAACTATGCCCAGCATACCGCACAGCATGCCGTATGCGCCGCGCACTGCAGGACTGGAAATATTTTCGTGGTCTTTTATAAAAACTCTGGCAAGTGCATTTACCATAGTAATTCCCCCCAAGATAATATATTATTTTACATTAATTTACATATTATACGAAAATTGGCAGCAATGTCAACCGATAAAAACAAACTGTTACGTTTGTTTTCAATACAGGATGCCGGGGGCCCCATATTATTGCAAAACAAAACACCCGGAAGCAGATTCCGGGTGCTGGTGATTAAAAAATTATTTCAGTTCCAGTTCTGTGGCAAGAACTTCGTCCTTTGTAGGGATGGAGTCTGCAGCGCCAGGGCGGGAAACTGCGATAGCACTTGCTTTTGCAGCCATAGACATAATTTCCATAGGTTCCATATTTTCCATAAGACCATTGAGGAAATAGCCTGTAAATGTATCGCCTGCAGCAGTTGTGTCAACAGCTTTTACACTGTAGATGCCGTGTTCGTGTGTGATTTCACCATCAAAGTATTTGGAGCCGTCACCGCCAAGAGTGATAACAATCTTTGATTCAGGATATTTTTCGTGAAGTGTTGCAATGGCAACATCAGGATCATTCTGGCCGCAGATTGCAGCTGCTTCGATTTCGTTCATAATGAAGTAGGAAATCTTGGACAGGTCGCAGGACAGCAGTTTGTCATCCATTGGGGATGGGTTGAGTGCAACAACCATGCCTTTTTCGTGGGCTTTGTCAATGATGTAGTCCAGGGCATTGATTTCGTTCTGCAGCAGGATGATGTCGCCTTTGTCAAAGTCTGCCAGAACTTCGTCGATTTCAGCGTGTGTGATTGTTCTGTTTGTGCCGCCGTAAAGGATAATGCAGTTCTGACCGTTTTTGTCAACCTGGATAATAGCGTGACCGGAAAGTTCGTCATCATCAATGAAAACGTGTTTTGTAACAACATCTGCATCTTTCAGCTCTGCCAGCAGGAATGCACCGTCTGTGCCGATTTTGCCGGCCATATAAACATCACTGCCTGCTTTTTTACAGGCGATAGCCTGATTGAGACCTTTGCCGCCTGAAAATGTGCCAACAGAGTCCGAACTGAGAGTTTCACCCGGCTGTACAAAATGGTCAACCATATATCTGCGGTCAATGTTGAGGGAACCAAAAACTAAGATTTTCATAATGTATTCTCCTGACCAAAGCCGATGCCTTCTGCACGACGGCTCTGTATTTTATTTACTGTATTTTATTTTAACTTTATTATTGAAAACTGTCAACAGAATCAGCTTATTCCATTGTGCCCTGTTTGATAAAACCTTTATTATAGGCCTGGATAAGCAGTTTCAGGTCATCTATCTGTTCACGTATTTTTTTGCCTTCGTCTGTGGCTTCCACCAGCATACGGTTGGCCATTGTTTCAAAAACATTTACCTTGCTTTCAATGTCTGTGTTTCTGTAAACCACATCCTGCAGACTGGTAAATGGCTGGTGTGCACGCAGTGACACACCGCGGGATGAATAAACCATTGTGTAGCCTGCAATGCCTGTCTTGCTGTGGTAGGCACGGGAGAAACCGCCGTCTATAACGATAATCTTGCCGCCGGCCTTTATAGGGTCTTCGCCGCTGATAACCTTTACAGGTACGTGCCCGTTGATAATGCGGCATTTCGGACCTTCCAGACCGAATTCTGCCAGAATCCTGTCTGCCACAACACTGTCTTCCTGATAGAGATAGTATGGGTCCTTGCCTTCTACCTTAAGCTCCTTTTCGTTGAGAAGGACATTTTCAAAGGTGGTCATTTTGCTGCGGCCGAACATAGGGCTGTTTTTGCCGCACCACAGATACCACAGGATGTCCTGACCCATTCGTTTCAACAGGCTGCCTTCGTCGCCGAAATAGGCAATGCGGCACATATAATCAACATAGTCCATAAGGGCTTTGCCTTTATAGCCACGACCGCCGAAGCTGACTGTGCGGAAACTGCCGTCTTCATTGAGAGGGATAACCCCGTGGTACATAAGGATGCCGTTTTCCACTTTGTATGCAGAGCCGTGGGAGTAAAGGAAACGTGTCTGCTGCTGCAGGCGTTCGCTCTGCAAAAAGCCCTGGCACAGTTTCTGTATAACTTCAATTTCACCCTGTGACAGTTTTGCAGGATTGTCAGGGTCAACTGTAGGGAATTCCTTGTCCTTCAGTTCATAGTCTTTGCCGTCAATGCGGATGGTGCCTTTTTTGAAATCTATCTTGTGCATCATCCGGCGGTCGTTCATTTCAAAATTAGGGTTGCGGGCAATAACCTGGCATTCCAGCTTGTACATAATCACTGAAATTGCCTTGTGCATTTTTGCCACCATAATTTCGTCATCTGTGTTGTAGCCGATGGCCTTTCTTGGTTTGAAAACCGAGCAGTCGCCATATGTGGTCTGTGCAAAGCGGGACAGCGGGCGCAGGTTGATGCCGTAGCCGTCTTCCAGTGCTTCCAGATTGTTGTAGGCTGCACAGATACGCACCACGCTGGCCACCCCAAGAGGCGAACCTGTGGCGCCGCACATCCACAGCACATCGTGGTTGCCCCACTGGATATCCACGGCGTGATGTTTCATCAGTTTGTCAAGTATAAGGTCCGGTCTTGCACCGCGGTCAAAAATATCGCCAACAATGTGCAGTTTGTGCACTGCAAGACGTTTGATAACCACGCTGATGGCTTCTATAAAATTGTCCGCTGTGCCGGTTTCGATAATTGCATTGATAAACTGGTTGTAATAGGCCTCTTTGTTGTGGTCTTCAAAATGGGCGTGAAGCAGTTCGTCAATTATGAATTTGTAGCCTTCCGGAATTGCCTGACGCACCCACCGGCGGGTGTTTTTACTGGCCACGTGACGGCATACATCTATAAGGCGGTAAAGTGTGACACGGTACCAGCCGTCCATATTTCTTTCGTTCTGTTTTATTTCAGCCAGTTTTTCCTGCGGATAATAGATAAGGCTGGCGTATATGGCACGCTGTTCTTCTGTAGTGATGCCTGCAAGGGCAACATCGATTTTTTCTCTGATTACACCGGAAGCATTGTTCAGCATATGGCTGAAAGCCTGGTCTTCACCGTGAAGGTCAGACATATACATTTCTGTGCCTTTAGGCAGTTTCAGCTGTGCTTCCAGGCTGATGATTTCGCTGGCGGCACGCCGGGCAGAAGGATACTCCTTGGCAAGGAGAGTGAGATATTTCATATTGTCTTCAATTCTTTTCTGTTCCATATGCAATCCCCATCGCATTGTATTTCATAATATACAATTTTATCATAAAAGCCGTTTTTTTACAACTATTATCCATAAATATAGATTAATATTACAAATTTTGTGCAATTTACGCTCTGTAATAACAGAACATCAGTCCGGACAAAAGAAAAAGGCACCGCAAAGGTGCCTTTATGATTTTATCAAACAATACCGCTGATTCTTACGATTTCAACGCCGTGTTTTTCCCATTCGTCCAGAATCTGATTGAAGCCAAGGGAGTCTGATGCCATATGGCCGGCAATGATAAGGTTTGCCTTGCCGTGTTTCTGCACACCTTCGATAACTTCCGGTGTGGCGTGCATGCAGATAAATGTGCCGATGCCTGCGTCAGCTGCTGCGTTGTATTCTTCTGCTGTAGGTGCGCCAACGCCGTACATTTCAACATAGATTTTGCCTGCAGGGCTGTTTGGTGTGCCCACCCATACTTCCGGCTGCTGACCTTCCAGTGCCTGGGCATATTCCCTGATTTCCATAAGGTTATCGATAATATCCTGTACAGTGCACATTGGGTTTTCTGCCATCAGTTTATCCATTCTGGCCTGTACATATCTTTCTGCCAGCATATCGGCAGGTGTGTGGTAAGCCACATCAGAGATATCCAGCAGTTTTGCAACATCGTACATCTGTGTTCTGTTCTGGCTGTGCATTCTCTGGTTTCTTTTCACTTTGCCTGCATATGCCAGTTTGTGGGCGTGGTTTGCAGGAACACCGCATTCCATCAGTTTTTTCATATGGTCACGGCCAAAAAGTTCAGAAACATTTGGGTTCATAATACCTGCAGGATGGTGCTGTGCCACACAGTCAAAGCCCAGCTGTTTTGCCAGCATAAGCATTGTTTTGTCCATATCTATACCTGCAAGAATTCTCTTTACTTCTTTTTCATTGTCAAATACGATGCCTGAATCTTCCGGCATGAATTCCAGACCTACCAGGTCCATAACTATCTGATGCATTTCCTTAACTTTCATAATGAAACTCCTTTTATTTTACAGTTTATATTAAAATACTGCTTTGATATCTTTTATCAGTTCGTCCACATTTTCTTCCTGTGTTGCCCAGCTGGTGCAGAAGCGCACGCAGGTGTGGTTGTCATCCACTTTTTCCCAGAAGCTGAATGCATATTTTTCGCCCAGTTTTTCCATCACGTCATTTGGAAGAATCGGGAACTGCTGGTTTGTAGGTGAATCATATCTGAACTTGCAGCCTGCTTCTTCAAAGCCTGCCTTGATTTTCATAGCCATATCGATGGCGTGCTTTGATACTTTGTGATACAGTTTTCTTTCATCAAACAGACCTACAAACTGGATGCCCAGCAGTCTGCCTTTTGCCAGCAGGCCGCCGTTCTGCTTGATATGGTAACGGAAATCTTTTTTCAGTTTGTCATCATTGATAACAACAGCTTCGCCAAAGAGAGCGCCAACCTTTGTGGCACCGATGTAGAACACATTGCAGAGGCGGGCATAGTCAGCCAGAGTCATATCGTTGCCAGGGGCTGCCAGACCATAACCCATACGGGCGCCGTCAAGGAAAAGCGGAATATCATATTCATCACATACAGCACGGATAGCTTCCAGTTCTGCCTTGTTGTACATTGTGCCGTTTTCTGTAGGGTTGGAAATATACACGATGCCCGGCTGCACTGTATGTTCCATTGTAGGGTCTGTAAAGTGGCCGTAAAGGGCATCCTTTACCTGCTGTGCTGTGATTTTGCCGTCATCACTTGGGATAGCCAGCACCTTGTGGCCGCCTGCTTCAATAGTGCCGCTTTCGTGCACATTGATATGGCCTGTGGATGCAGCCAGTGCGCCCTGGTGTGCGCGCAGGATTGACTGTATAACGGTTTTGTTGGCCTGTGTGCCGCCAACAAGGAAATGAACATCAGCATCCGGTGCTGCACATTCTTCTTTTATCAGCTGTCTTGCCCTTTCGCAGTAAACATCCACACTGTATCCAGGGGTCTGTTCAAAGTTGGTTTTCACCAGCAGGTCAAGAATTTCAGGCAATGCGCCTTCTGCATAGTCACATTCAAAACGAATCATAATTTTCTCCTTTATCATATCCGGAATAATAATATCATCAGTATATCATTAAATATAAAAAAGAACAATATATTTAAATAATTGCAAAACAAAAAGCCCTGTCCGGTTGAACAGGGCTTTTCTGCCGTGAATAAATTATTCTTCGTCTTCTTCTGCGCATTCTTCGCAATCGCATTCTTCATCAAATTCGATTTCAAAGCTTGTGCCGCAGTTTGGACATGCACAGTCCGGGCTGAAGAGCATATCTTCGTCCATACATACGATTTCGCCGCATTTTGGGCATGTGATTTCGTAGAGTGGGTTTTCTTCGTCATAAAGATCTGTCAGATCTTCATCTTCATCATCCCATTCATCGTCATCTTCATCGTCGTGGTGGTGACCGCATTTGCATTTGTGGTCGCCGTGATGATGATGGCCGTGGCCGCCGCAGCAGCAGTCGTCATCTTCATCATCTTCGTCTTCATCGTCATAGAGAAGAGCGTCTTCCACATCTGTCAGGTCTTCATCGATTGCATCGATTTCATCAAAGATCTGGTCAACGTCGCTGTCCAGCTGGGAAACTGTATCTGTAAGATCGTCCAGCAGGTCAACGATAGCAAGAAGAACTTTGCCTTCTTTTGTTGTGCCGTCAAGTTCCATACCTTCGCAAAGGCCCTGGATGTAAGCCAGTTTTTCTGTAAGAGACATCATAGTATTATTCTCCGTTTCTGTGTATGTGTTGGTTTGCCAGATTATTTATCGTATGATTTAGCACGACCCATGTAGGAACCGTCTCTTGTATCAATTTCGATAAGTTCGCCCTGTTCGATGAACAGTGGTACTCTAACTTCTGCACCTGTTTCAACTGTTGCAGGTTTCAGTGTGTTTGTAGCTGTGTTGCCTTTAACGCCTGGTTCTGTTTCTGTAACTTCCAGAACAACAAAGTTATCTGGTTCAACGCCGAAAACGCTGCCGTTGTAGGAGAGAACTCTAACATTTGTGTTTTCTCTTACAAATTTGAAAGCGTCTTTGTTTTCTTCCATAGGAAGTGTGATCTGGTCGAATGTTTCTACATCCATTACATAGTAAACTTCGCCGTCGTTGTACAGGTACTGCATTTCTGCTCTGTCAACGCGTGCTGGGGAGAATTTAGCTGTTGGGTTAAAGCTTTCTTCTCTGATTGCACCTGTGATCAGGTTTTTATATTTTGTTCTAACGAAAGCTGCACCTTTACCTGGTTTTACGTGCTGGAATTCCACGATAATGTGTGGCTGTCCGTTGATTTCAAATGTCAGACCATTTCTGAAATCGCCTGCTGTAATCATAGTATTACCTCCAAATATTTTATGTTATCCGATTTTAAAAAATAACTGTATTATTTTTATACACCATATTATTTTACAATATGTTTTGCGATATTTCAATAGTAAATTTCGCCTATATACAACTAATTAAAGTATAATCAGTTCTTTTGGGCTGTGTGTGATATTTTCACAGCCGTCTTCTGTAACATAGATGGTGTCTTCGATTCTTACACCGAATTTATCAGGCAGGTAGATACCCGGTTCAACAGACAGCATCATACCAGGCTGCAGGACTGTTGTGTTGCCAGGGGCAAAGCCAGGTGTTTCGTGCACATCAATGCCGAAGCTGTGGCCAAGGCTGTGACCGAAACGGCCTTCATAGCCTGCACCGTAGATATGGTCGCGGGCAATTTTGTCGATGTCGTGGCATACTTTGCCTGCTTTGATTTCTTTCAGTGCCATAAGCTGGGCTTCCAGAACTGTGTTGTAAACCTGTTTCATTTCATCAGTTGCGTGACCGATGGCAACAGTTCTTGTCATATCTGTGCAGTAGCCGCCGTATGCAGCGCCAAAGTCCATAGTAACAAAGTCGCCTTTTTCCAGCAGTTTTTCGCCCGGAACACCGTGTGGCAGTGATGAGTTTTTGCCGGAAACAAGAATTGTGCTGAAGGCGATGCCGGATGCACCCTGTTTACGCATAAATGTTTCCAGTTCGATGGCAAGGTCTCTTTCCTTTTTGCCGGCTGCCAGCTGTGTCAGCATATGGCTGAAACCTGCGTCTGTGATTGCCTGACCTGTTTTGATGATTTCCAGCTCTTCCCTGGATTTGATCTGGCGCATTTCGTTGATGATTTTTGTCATAGGGCTGTCTGTAACAATTTCGGCTGTCAGGTTTGCCTTCATTGTGTTCATTGTGCCAACAGACATACTTTCTTCAATCCACAGTTTTTTAACGCCGTGTTTTGCCAGCAGTTCATTGATCTGTTCATACAGTTTGCCCTGCATGATAACCTGTGCATTTTTAACGGATTTCTGTGCCAGTTCAATATAACGGAAGTCAATAATGAAGTAGGCTGCGTCCTTCAGCATAAGGATGGTACCGGCTGAAGAATGCATGTTCAGCATGTAAAAACGGTTCTGGCTGCTGGTTACAAGAGCGCCTTCGAACTCTGGGTTTTTACTTGCCAGTTCGATAAATCTTTCAATTCTGTTCATGTGAGTTGCAACTCCTTTTTTTATTTTAAAGCAGTGGCCGGCTGCTTCGGTTACTTTTTCAGTGCTTCATAATAAAGCTTCATAGCCCGGGCATCTTCCGTCTGTGTGCCTGCACTTTCACAGATAAACACAGGGGAAAGGTTATTTTCATACACCACATCCATCAAAGGCTCAAATTCCGGCCCCCAGACTGTATCCCGGAAGGTAAGATGGCGTTTTTCGCCCCCTGTGGTGTATTCAATTTTTGAAAAATGGGAATGGAAGCCCATAAAGCGGTCATCCTTCAGGGTTTCTGCAATTCTGTCAATAATGCGCAGATAATCGTCTTTGCCTTTTATAATGCCGCCGTCGCGGGCATTGAGATGACCGAAGTCGATGCAGGGAATGATACGCCTGTCCACTGTGCACAGTGCCAGCACTTCGTCAAGACTGCCCAGCTGGTTTACCTTGCCCATTGTTTCGGGGCACAGGGTCATATGACCAAAGCCACTGTCATCCATCGCCTGCACAATAAGACCCATTGTGTTCATCGCCTTTGACAAGGCTTCTTCCCTGCTGATTTTGCCGCAGGAGCCGGAGTGGAAGATGATTCTTCTGCCGCCCATTGCATCCAGCGCCCGGGCACTCTGCAGTATGTAGTTTACGCTGTTGAGGCGTTTTTCCTCTTCCACAGATGACATTGATATGAAATACGGGGCGTGTATGGACACCTGTATATTTTTGTCCGCCAGCACAGCGCCCAGCTGTTTTGCAGCATCTGTGCCGATTTTTACGCCGCGGCCTGCCTGGTATTCAAAGGCAGTAAGACCGAATTCCGACAGATAGTCCGCCACCTGTATGGATTTTTTGTAACCTTTTGTTTTAAAGCTGTCAGCAAGGCCTGCAGGACCGAAAAGTGTCATTTTATAGCTCCTCCCTGCTGTGCCAGGTATTTTTCCACAAAACCTTTTTCGATTTTACGCTTGAATCTGAACCCTGCACCTTCTTCTGCCCGGATAGGCAGCACCATAAGGCAAGGCATACCCATAAGATTGCCTCCCATAACATCGGTAAAAATCTGGTCGCCCACAATGGCAGTGTTTTTTCTGCTGCCGCCAAGAGCTTGCAGTCCACGCAGATAGTCGATTGGCAGAGGCTTACAGGACATGCTGGAGAAAGGCAGACCAAGGCGGGCTGCAAAAGGTGCCACACGTTTTTTGTTGTTGTTGGAAATAATCATCATTTTTATGCCCTGGGCACGCATTTCGTCCAGCCATTGTTCAATGCCGGGAGAAGGCTCCGGATTATCGTGGGTGGTAAGGGTGTTGTCCACGTCCAGCAGCAGGTTTTTTATGCCTTTTTCTGCCAGGAACTGGGGAGTGATTGTGGTTGTTCTTTCAAATATGTAATGGGGTCTGAATATATCCATTCATATACCTCGTGATAAATTATTTTACTTCAAACGGCGGATAGCCTGCCGCAACAAGTTCTGCATTGAATATCTCTCTGATGCCTTTCAGGGCTGCTTCAAAGTCGCCTTCAAAAATTGTGAATTCACAGAACATAAGGTTCAGAGGGCTGTCAAAGTCTTCCAGATTTGCACCGTCCTTGTCTGTTACCGTGCCGTCTGCCCTTGTTTTCTTCACGCCCTTGAAGCGCTGTGTCATAGGGCGGGCATCATCAATAAAAGCAAAGCATCTGTGGCCGTAACCAAAGGCAAGGCCGCATTCCACAGCTGTGCCGCTGTCCGGTTCGTTGCCGCGGTAATCGTTGAGATTGGCAATGATGATGTCGGTACGTTTTATATGGTTAAGGTCGTGGGTGAACATCTGCACTTCCATTTCATGCAGGCTGTCATCCTTTTTCTCATATTCCTTGAACTCATCGTCCGGTGCAGCATCCGCAGGATAAAAACCTATAATGCCGTATTTTTCGCAGAGTGCGTGGTATTTTTTCTGTGTTTCTTCGCTGTCCGGATAGAAAATTTCTGTGCCGGCAAGGTAAGCCTTTGGCATACGCACAACGCCGTTTTTGTCTATAAACATAAAATTCTCCTAAAAATCAGAATGTTTTTTCTTCTTTACAATGAAATGTATAAAAA
>JAFULT010000053.1 GCA_017483145.1 Oscillospiraceae bacterium
CTTCCCGCCAAGTTCTGACGGCGGTATATCCGGTGTAAGCTCTATCGGATTTGTGGTTTTATAGCAGCGCAGCCCTTTGGACTGCCACCAGGCAGCGTCCACATCTGTCAGGGCTATAACACCGTCTACGCACTGGTAAATATATGACAGGTTTGAAGCCCTGTAAGCATAGTTGAAGTCGTTGCCTTCCAGAGAGGAACAGAAAAGACCGTGTGTATGTGTTATAAATGGGATGCCGGTTGATTTTACAGCAGCTATATCAGCGACTTTGTTTATATTCAGCCATGCGTGATATATCATTATATCTATATTATAGCTTTCTGTCGCCTGCAGCCAGGCTTTTGTCCTGTCCAGATATTCTTTGTAGGTATATCCGCGGATTGCAGGCAGAACCACCCTTACAGCGTTTTCGTTTAAAGGATAATCATCTTTGTTTGCTTCTTCATCTGTGAAAACAACAACCTTATAGCCTTCTTTATCCCATATATCACTTAACAAACTGATTACTTTTTCCACACCGCCATTGCGCATGCGGTGATAGAACGTGCCTATGGTTTTCACTTTTTCAGGTTTTGCCCTGAAAAGACTGACGGACTTTATAATTTTGGAAAATTCTTCTTCCCTGTATCTTTTTACGCCATATACAAGATATGACATATATGCTATGAATTCTTCTTTCGGGCAGTATTTCAGCACTGCATCAACATACCGCTGGCGTTTGCTTTTCGGGAATTTATCCAGTATGATGGCAGCAACATTGTCCAGCATCTGCATTTTTATTTCTTCCAGACGTTTTGCACAGCGGTCAGCTGCACCCATTGCGGCAGTCCATTCTTTCAGCCAGGTGTACACATAATAGGATTTTGCCCTGGCTTCCAGTTTTGCGTCGGTGATTGACTTGTCTGTTGATATACCCACTCCGACACGGTAATGATACAGCTTATCATTGATGAAGCTGTATGATTTTGCAAAAAACAGCAATAAATACACCTGCAGCAGGTCTTCCCGCAGATTGATTCTGTCCTCCGGCAGATTGTCACATATTGAATGCACAATGCCGGCACGATAAATTTTTGTTGTCAGATTATAGTTCATTGCCGGCACGCGGGTTATATCCAGCAGCCCGCCCTCTGCCGGGACGGTTATTTTTTCTTCAGGGAATTTAAAATATTCATTTACTCCGTCAACAACATCTTCATAGCCTTCTTTTTCGGCAAATGAGCTTGTGCCAAACTGCAATATATCTGTGTTTTCTGCTGTTATTGCCCTGTATGCTTTCTTGCAGGCATCAGCTGAATAATAATCATCCCCGTCAAGGAACATAATGTATTTGCCGCCGGCGATTTTTATGCCGTCTTTTCTGTTCAGCATAGTGCCTGCATTTTTGGCGTGGGGGACAATTCTGATTCGGCTGTCCTTTTCTGCAAGGGCTTTTACTATGTCCAGCGTGTTGTCTGTGGAACAGTCATCGCACACTATGATTTCTATATCTTTCATAGTCTGCCGGCATACGCTTTCCACACATTGCTGAATGTATTTTTCCACGTTATATGCCGCAATTATTACACTTATTTCAGGCATCCGATTGCCACCTTTCCGTAAATACCGTTATTCAATGCACACAAAAATCAGCGGTTCAGCTGTGACGGCCACATTGCCGCAGTCGCCCAACAGACCCTGTACAATACCTGTGTCCATTGTGTCTTCACCTGCCAGCGGTCTGTGTTTTTCCAGCAGGCTGCGGCGGTACAGTTTGTTTTCAAAATAATTGCTCATTTCCACAGTTACGGTGTCGCCTTCACTGCACCTTGTCATAAATTCAGCGGCGGTCACATTTTCCGGGTGATACATCATCAGCGGCACACCCACCTGGCTCAGCAGTGTGTTCTGCTGTATGCCCACATAGCCGCAGCTGGCCATATCTGCACCTTCCTCACACATGGCGGACATTTTTTCGCCAAAGAAAGGGGAATAGCAGTGCACACTGTCCAGAAAACACACATATTCACCTGTTGCGCTGTCCAGCGCCCTTTCCAGCATATCCTGTATATCGTCAAGGCAGGAAATATATTTTGCGGTGATGCCACCGGCAGAAATTTCCTGCATGTCGCGCATGCCCACCGCCAGCACTTCATAATCTTCAGCAGTCTGCAGTGAAACACTCTGCATACATCTTTCAAAAGTGGACTCATCATAACAGTCCATAATAACAAAACTGATTTTCATATATCTCTCCAAATAATGTTCATTATTGATAATTATATCATTATTTAGTATACTTGCAATAGAGGTAAATTTTATGAAATACAAGATAATAAATTTTGAAAAATACAATATTTCAGCAGCGGCTGTGGCATCAGATGCAGACTGGCTGCTGTTTGTGGAAAAGGGTGCACAGCTGGCAGAAGATGCTGTTTTGCGGCTGGAAAAGGCTGTGGCTGCAGATGAAACTGCAGTTGCATTTGAACTGCGACAGTCCCCTGCAGACAGCGCCCATCACACAGACCCGGTAACACTTGAAATCCCATATCTGGACACAGCTGCCTTTATGGTTAAACGCACAGCTTTTGAACAGGCAGGGGGCTTTGACGGCAATTTTTCTGTGCTGGCATTGGTTGACCTGTCCTGGCGCCTGCGCGCTGCAGGCGGTGTGCTGAAAGCTTGTCCACAGGCGGCAGTAATATCAGAAACCGCAGCTGATGAACGGTATGAATATATCCACGGCGCATATGAAAAAATGCTGCTGGGCTATAAATGGGGCAATGAAAATGCCGCAAAGGCGGAGTTTGAACAGACAATGAAAACCCCGCGCCATTTCCCCGGAGTGCGCAAACAGCTGGCAAAGCTGTATGCCGGGCATTTCCTTAAAACAGCAGGACTGAAAAAATTCAGAAAAACAAAGCTGTACAACCCGTCAGTATGTGATTTTTCTCCGGGCTTTGGTCCGTCCCGCGGAAAGGAAGCTTTTGGCGAAATTGACGATGAACCGCTGGTTTCAATAGTTATCCGCACACATAAACGCAAGGAAGTGCTGCGCCACACACTGAAATGCCTGCGCAATCAGATTTACAGGAATTTTGAAGTTGTGATTGTGGAAGACGGTGAAAACACAGCTGAAGAAATGGTAAAGGCTGATTTTGCAGACCTGAATATAAACTATTATGCCACAGGCAAAAATGTGGGCCGCGGCCGTGCCGGCAATATAGGTATCGAAAGGGCAAAAGGGGAGTTTGTGTCTTTCCTTGATGACGATGATTTCTATTATCCGGACTTTATCACCGGCCACGTTTCAAAGTTTATGGAACATCCACAGGCAGATGTGGTTATCTCCGGCATTATGGCGGTAAAAAGCAACACACTGTCAGTGGACCCGTTTGAATTTGAATACAAAGGCATGTACCCTGTGCTGTTTGACCATATCACACTGATGGATATGTGCGTGAAATGCCGCATACCTATGACAGGGGCTATGTTCCGCCGCAGAATGTATGATGTGTGCGGTGGTATGCGTGAAGATATCGGCGGTGACGAAGACTGGGTAATGTGGCTGAAATATATCACACGGGGCACACGTGTCAATGTATATAATGCGGATATAAACCGCGCCATGAGTATGTTCCTTTACCCTGCTGATGAAGCAGCTGCACAGAAACGACTGGACGGCTATGAAGTTTTTGATAAAATAATGCTGTATGATGAAAGCCTGGTGTTCAGCGTTCACGGCAGTGAAATCCGGGAATGGGAAGAATATGTGGCTGCAGATATAGGTCATCTGAAAAACATAGGTGCACTGCCGCAGTTTATGGCAGATCTGAAACCGTTGGGCACAGAAAAGCTGGAATACAACCCCCAGGAAATCAACAGTATTTCTGCCAGGCAGATAAACAATTACTACTACTGGCTGGTAAATCATTATGCACAGCAGTAAAAAAACAATAAAAAATGCAAAATAATGCTTGACAAAACACAAAACAGGTGTTAATATTATTAGTGCATTAGCGCTAGTAGCTCAGCTGGATAGAGTGCTTGACTACGAATCAAGAGGTCAGGGGTTCGAGTCCCTTCTAGCGCACCATAAATAGAGACAAGGATTTATCCTTGTCTCTATTTATTTTTGTTAAGAAAAGGGACGAGAACCCGTGAGGGTTGCGGCGTATAAAAAAACAGTGTAGCACACTGTTTTTAGCCGCAAGAGCCGAGCGCTCCAAGCGAGGCCAGTCAGCATTTGCCATAGGCAAAGGCGGCGAGTCCCTTCTAGCGCACCATAAAAATGGCTGGTCCAAAAGGACCGGCCATTTTTATTTTCGAATTTTAGGGACTCTACCCTGAAAAGTTATCGTCGCGTCAGCGTAGCGCCGGAGTGGTGTTTCGCTTTGCGAAACAGGCCGAGTCGGTTCTTGCGAGGCCAACGGGGGCGACGGCATAAATGCCCTCTTGCCCGACCGTAACTTTCCCGTCCTCGCCGGAGCCGGCACACCCCTTGTCACTTCGTGACATTCCCCTCACAGGGGGACCTCCGCCTCCCTTTATCTGCCAGAGTCGACGTAGTCGAGCGAATGGTTTTGCCGCAGGCAAAAACGCGAGCCGGTCATGCGAGCGTAGTGGTGCGGTCGGCTCCGTCACCCGTGAGGGTCGCTGCGTTAAGCAAACAGTCCGGTGGACTGTTTGTAGCAAGCGAGAGGCAGCGTAGCTGCGGGAATGGTTTTACCGCAGGCAAAAACGCGAGCCGGTCCTGCGAGCGTAGTGGAGAGCGACAGCGAAAGCCAGTCAGCATTTGCCGCAGGCAAAGGCGGCCAGTCTACGACTCACACAGCAGGCTGTGTTCCCTTGCATAAGTTCCACTGACTGAAAAATGTTCGCTGACACTCCATTTTTCAGAGTGTCACATACCTTCTGGCGCACCATAAGCAGAGACAGGTGTTTATCCTTGTCTCTGTTTGTTTTACAAGCAGACCCTGCACAGCAGACTGTGCCCGGGGCGGGGCAACTTCCGGCCATATTTTTCTGTGTATACAGGCAAAAATGCCCTGTTTTGTTGATAGTGCTAAAATAATTTTATACTTTAATCAAAAAGAATATGTATTCCGCTGAACGATTAATATCTTGAATTATGGCCGGTAAATTAGTATAATATATGTTATACAAATTTACAATTTTATCAAAAAGGAGACAGAAAATGGCAAGATTTATCAACGAACCATCTCACACATTCAGCGAATATCTGCTTATTCCGGGATATTCTTCAAGTCAGCACGTACCTGCAAACGTAAGTTTGAAAACACCGCTTGTTAGATTCAAAAAAGGTGAAAAAACAGAAATCGAAATGAGCATCCCAATGGTTTCTGCCATCATGCAGTCTGTATCAGGCGAAAAACTGGCAGTTGCACTGGCCAAAGAAGGCGGCGTTGCATTTATTTACGGCTCACAGACAATCGAAGATGAAGCTGCAATGGTTGCCAGAGTAAAAGGCTATAAAGCAGGTTTTGTAACAAGTGATTCCAACGTTAAGCCTGACGCTACACTTAAAGACATTCTTGCCATGAAAGAAAAATCCGGTCATTCCACAGTTGCTGTAACAGAAGACGGCACAGCAAACGGCAGACTGGTTGGTATTGTTACCAGCAGAGATTACCGTGTAAGCAGACTGGCAATGGATACAAAAGTTTCTGAATTCATGACTCCTCTTGCAGACCTTATCGTTGCAAAAGAAGGCACAACTCTCAAAGAAGCAAACGATATCATCTGGGAACACAAACTCAATGCTCTGCCAATCGTAACAGAAGAAGGCAACATGAAATACTTTGTATTCAGAAAAGACTACGAAGACCACAAAGAAAATCCAAACGAACTGCTGGACGGCCACAAACGCTATGTGGTTGGTGCAGGTATCAACACACGTGACTATGCAGAAAGAATTCCTGCACTGATTGAAGCAGGCGCAGACGTGCTGTGTATCGACTCTTCCGAAGGTTTCAGCGAATGGCAGAAACTCACACTTGAATTTGCAAGAAAATATTCAAAAGAAAAATTCGGTGATGAAAACAAAATCAAAATCGGCGCAGGCAACGTAGTAGACCGCGACGGTTTCAGATTCCTGGCTGAAGCAGGTGCAGACTTTATCAAAGTAGGTATCGGCGGCGGTTCCATCTGTATCACAAGAGAAACAAAAGGTATCGGCCGTGGTCAGGCTACATCCCTTATCGAAGTTTGTGCAGCAAGAGATGAATACTTTGAAGAAACAGGCATCTACGTTCCTGTATGTTCAGACGGCGGTATCGTTTACGACCACCACATCACACTGGCTCTGGCTATGGGTGCTGACTTTGTAATGCTGGGCAGATACTTTGCACGTTTTGACGAATCTCCAACAGCAAGAGTTATGATCAACGGCAACTACGTTAAAGAATACTGGGGCGAAGGTTCCAACCGTGCAAGAAACTGGATGAGATACGACCTGGGCGGCGACAAGAAACTGTCCTTTGAAGAAGGCGTTGACTCCTATGTTCCATACGCAGGCCCACTGTCTGACAACGTGGCAAAAACACTGAGCAAGGTTAAATCCACAATGTGCAACTGCGGTGCACTCAACCTGCCTGAACTGAGAGACAAAGCTGTGCTGACACTTGTTTCTGCAGTAAGTATCGTTGAAGGCGGCGCACACGACGTTATCAGAAAAGAATCTTCCGGCGAACATTAATAACTGTTGACTTTTTATAATTTAAAATACAAGCCATTGGCGGCCTGCAGGTTGCCAATGGCTTTTTTCAATGCAGAAAACCCCGGAATTTCCGCAGAAATTCCGGGGCCAGACTTATAAAAACAGGTGATTTTTATTCCCATTCAATTGTGCCAACAGGCTTTGGTGTAAGGTCAAAGAGAACGCGGTTTACACCTTCAACTTCGTGAGTGATTCTTTCTGTGATGTGTTTCAGCAGTTCATATGGCACTTCTTCAACTGTTGCTGTCATTGCATCCACTGTATTCACAGCACGGATAATTACAGGCCATGCATCTGTGCGTTTGCCGTCTTTTACGCCAACTGATTTGAAATCAGGAATAGCTGTAAAGTACTGCCATACCTTGCCTTCCAGTCCGTTCTTGGCAAATTCTTCACGGAGAATAGCATCTGATTCCCTTACTGCTTCCAGTCTGTCGCGTGTGATTGCACCCAGACAGCGCACACCAAGACCAGGACCCGGGAATGGCTGACGGTATACCATGCCGTGTGGCAGACCAAGTGCTTCGCCCACTACACGTACTTCGTCCTTGAACAGCAGTCTTACAGGTTCAACAAGACCGAATTTCATATCTTCAGGCAGACCGCCCACATTGTGGTGTGCCTTTACGCCGTCTGATTCCAGAATGTCAGGATAGATTGTGCCCTGTGCCAGGAATTCCACACCTTCCAGTTTGCGTGCTTCTTCTTCAAATACTCTGATAAATTCTGCACCGATGATTTTGCGCTTTTCTTCCGGTGCAGCAACGCCTGCCAGTTTGTCAAGGAAGCGGTCCACTGCATCCACATATACCAGGTTTGCATCCATTTCATCACGGAATACCTTTACAACCTGTTCCGGTTCACCTTTGCGCAGCAGGCCGTGGTTTACATGTACACACACCAGCTGTTTGCCGATTGCTTTGATAAGCAGTGCTGCCACTACTGATGAGTCAACACCGCCGGAGAGAGCAAGAATTACTTTTTTGTCGCCTACCTGTTCTCTGATTTCTTTTATCTGCTGTTCAATGAATGCATCTGCCAGTTCTTTTGTGTTGATGCGGGCCATTGAGTCAGGACGTACATTGTTCTGCATATATTTTTCTCCTTTAACATATATCGAAAATTACATCATCGCTGTAGAAAGCAATGATGTAATTATATTTATTTTATGAAATTTTATGCTTCTTCGCCAAGGAACAGTTCAGACAGAGTGATAGGGTCCACATATTCGCCGTCTTTGTAAACACGCATATTGCCGGAAGCAATTTCGTCAATCAGGATAACCTGATCCAGTTCTTTGTTGTAACCGAATTCAAATTTGATGTCATAAAGGTCAAGACCTTTTTTGCTGAACTCTTCAGCAACGATTTTTGTGATTTCCTGTGTCTGTTTCTTTGTTGATTCGTACTGTTCATCGGTCATAACGCCCAGTGCAACCAGACCTTCTTTTGTTACAAGAGGGTCACCTTTTGCGTCGTTTTTAAATGTCATTTCCACATAGTAGTCCAGTGGTGCGCCGGATTCAATATAATCGCCGTATCTTCTGATAAAAGAGCCAACAGCTTTCAGACGGCAGATAACTTCCAGACCGTGACCGAAGTTTTTGGCTGGCAGTACTTCCATTGTGCCTTTTTCAGGGTCAATGTTCACATAATGTGTTTTGATGCCTTTTTCCTGCAGAATTTCAAAGAAGATTTTGCTCATTTTCAGGTTCTGTTTGCCGATACCGTCAATTTCAAGACCAACAGTGTTTGCACCTGGGTCAAACACGCCGTTTTCGCCTGTTACAGTGTCTTTGAAAGCCAGCATATAGTTGCCGTTTTCCAGTTCAAAAACATCTTTTGTTTTGCCTGTGTAGATTTTTTTCATAATAGCCTCCATATTCAATAATTGAATAAATCCATGGTAGAGAGACCTGCCATAGTAGAATGATTTACGGTCATTCTGTAGAAACACCCGGACCGTATTACCGGGCTTATACGGAAAAATTCATTTTACAAAAAAAATATAACACAATATTATTATTTTTTGCAATAATAAAATATTCATTTAAATCAATTTTGTATATTTGTAGAGAAATGCGCGGCTGTATATAAAAAGATATGGTATATTTTTACAAAACCCGTATATTGATGAATTTTTAACGTATAATTCTGCCATAAACAGAGAAAAAACCGGCATTGGCCAAAAAGCACAAATTGTACAACATCAACAACTTTTGTACCGTGTGATTAGTAAAAATGTTGTATAAAGTAAAAATTAACAAAAAACGTGATTTTTGCTTGTAAACAGGCCTTATTTTTGATAAACTTTAATTGAAATGAATATTTTCGTCCATATTAGCCTGCGGATCTGGCGCAGGAGTCTCTACGTGATAACCTAATTATCTACGCTATGGGCGTACATCAGTATGCTGTATAAATACATATTATGGCATGCTGGCTACGCCTTTGTGTTTTTTTCACAAAGGCTTATTTTTTTGTAAATATTTATAATCACATAAAAACAGGAGGATTTACCATGAGTAAAAAAGTTGCAATCGTTATGGGCAGTGACTCTGACCTGGGTGTAATGCAGAAATGTGCCAACAAACTGGCAGAATTCGGCGTTGAACACGAAATCAGAATCATGTCTGCTCACCGCACTCCGGCAGCGGCCTGCAATTATGCTTCCGGCGCAAAAGAAAACGGCTTTGGCGTGATTATCGCTGCAGCCGGCAAAGCTGCGCACCTTGCAGGTGTTCTCGCGGCACATACCACACTGCCTGTTATCGGCGTACCAATTAAATCTTCTACATTAGACGGCTTGGATTCCCTGCTCAGTACTGTTCAGATGCCTTCCGGCATACCTGTGGCCACAGTTGCCATTGACGGTGCTGAAAATGCAGCTATCCTGGCCGTTCAGATTTTGGCCCTTTCTGATGAAGGACTGGCTGCAAAACTGGTACAGATGAAAGAAGATATGGAAAAAGCTGTTCTTGCAAAGGACGCAAAACTCAACAGCTGATCCTTTATAAAAGAGATATAAAGAAAGGAAAATACTATGTGTAAAAAACATTGTATTGATTGTGACTACAGCCGCGATTTCCGGGAAATCCACGAAGAATGCGGCGTGTTCGGCATTACAACAGGGGTATACGACAGAATTGACGTAAGGGAAGAAGTGAGATATGCCCTGTATGCCCTGCAGCACCGCGGCCAGGAAAGCTGCGGTATATCCGTAAATGACCACGGTGTTATCACCACTGTAAAAGATGTTGGTCTTGTTCCGGAGGTTCTTACCAACGAAGCTCTGGAAAAACTGCCGATGGGTCAGATGGCTATCGGCCACAACAGATACGGCTCATCCGGCTCCATCGATATTCTTGATGCACAGCCGCTGTACATCCGCCACGCAAAAGGCACTATGTCCCTGGCATTCAACGGCCAGCTGGTAAACGCTGTGGAAATCAGAAGGGAACTGCAGCAGCAGGGTATCATTTTCCACACATCCAGCGACGCAGAAGTTATTGCATATACAATTGCAAAGGAACGTCTGACCAGCCACTCCACAGAAGAAGCGGTAAGACGCGCAATGGAAAAGCTGGAAGGTGCTGTTTCCATGGTGGTAATGTCACCGAGAAAACTTATTGCAGCCCGTGACAAACACGGTTTCAGACCTATGGTTATCGGCCGGCTGCCAGGCGGCGGCTATGTATTTGCCAGCGAAACCTGTGCCCTGGAAGTTGTAGGTGCAAAATTTCTCCGCGATGTAAAACCGGGTGAAATTGTGCAGGTGGAAAACGGCATACTTTCCGTTTATCAGGAAGGTGTGGAAAAGCCGGACGGACTGTTTATATTTGAATATGTATATTTTGCACGTCCGGATTCTGTGGTAGAAGGCCAGTCTGTTCATCATTCCAGAAAACTGGCAGGTGCCCTGGTATCAAAGGTTGCCCCTGTGGACGCCGATGTTGTTATCGGCTCTCCTGACTCCGGTCTGGAAGCAGCCATGGGCTATGCCGAAGCCAGCGGTATTCCATACGGTGTAGGCCTGATGAAAAACCGCTATATCGGCAGAACATTTATCCAGCCTACACAGAAAGAAAGGGAAAATTCAGTTAAAATCAAGCTGAATGCCATCGAAAGAACTGTAAAGGGCAAACGTGTTATTCTTGTAGATGACAGTATTGTTCGCGGCACCACATCAAAACGTGTTGTAAAAATACTGCGTGAAGCGGGTGCCAAAGAGGTACATATGCGTGTGGCATCCCCTCCATATACAAACAAATGCTATTTCGGCACAGACAATACAGAAAAGAGAAATCTTATTGCCGCAAGAACAAATGTGGAAGGCATCAGGGAAGAACTGGGGCTGGATTCCATCGCATTCCTTCCGCTGGAAGAAATGCTGAAGGTTGCACCGGACGCCAACTGCGGTTTCTGCATAGGCTGCTTTACCGGTGAATATCCTGTGGATATCACAAAAGCAAACGAAGTGGATAAATTCAACGAAAAAATAGGTATTTATTAATCAACAATTTCACAATAAAAAGGGAGAATAACATGAAAAATTATTCCGATAGCTACAAATCAGCAGGCGTTGACGTAACAGCCGGCTATGAAGCTGTAAGACTTATGAAAGACAGCGTTGCCAGAACAAAGACTTCTGCAGTCCTGGGGGGGCTTGGCGGCTTTGGCGGTCTGGTACAGCTGACAGACTTCAGAAATATGGAAGAACCTGTGCTGGTTTCCGGCACAGACGGCTGTGGCACAAAGGTAAAACTGGCTTTCCTTATGGACAAGCACGACACAGTGGGTATCGACTGTGTTGCAATGTGCGTAAACGACATTGTATGCTCCGGCGCAAAACCGCTGTTTTTCCTTGACTATATTGCAATCGGCAAAAACTATCCTGAAAAGGTTGCCACACTGGTTTCCGGCGTTGCAGAAGGCTGTGTACAGTCCGGCTGCGCCCTTGTAGGCGGCGAAACTGCAGAACACCCGGGCCTTATGCCTGTTGACGAATATGACTTGGCAGGCTTTGCAGTGGGCATTGTGGATAAAAAAGATATTCTGGACAGTGAAAATGTACAGGCAGGGGATGTGATTATCGCCCTTCCTTCCAGCGGCGTTCACTCCAACGGTTTCTCACTGGTAAGAAAAGTTTTTGCCATCAGCGAAGAAAACAAAAACCTTGGGGAATATGTTGAAAGCCTTGGTGCAACCCTTGGTGAAACACTGCTCACCCCAACAAGAATCTATGTAAAACCTGTGCTTTCACTTATGGAAAAAGTAAAGGTAAAATCCATTGCACACATCACTGGCGGCGGCTTCTATGAAAACGTGCCACGTGCACTGCCGGAAGGCAAAAAAGCTGTTATCAACAAAGCTGATGTGCGTGTACTGCCAATCTTTGACCTGATTGCAGCCACAGGCAACATCCCGGTTGAAGATATGTACTCCACATTCAATATGGGTGTTGGTATGATGATTATCGTTTCCCCTGATGATGTTGACACAGCTCTGGAAACACTCAAGGCCGCAGGCGAAGACGCCTATGTGGTAGGCAGAGTGGAAGATGGCGAAAAGGGTATGGAATTATGTTAAAAGTTGCAGTTCTGGTTTCCGGCGGCGGCACAAACCTGCAGGCAATCCTGGACGCTGTTGACAGCGGAAAAATTACCAACGCAAAGGTGGAAAAGGTTATTTCCAATGTTGCAGGTGCCTATGCACTGGAAAGAGCAAAAAACCACGGTGTACAGGGTGTTACCCTGCGCAGAAAGGATTTTGACAGCAAAGCTGCCTGGGAACAGGCGCTTATCAGCGAAATCGAAGACTGCGATGCACAGCTGATTGTGCTGGCAGGCTTTATGGCCATCCTTTCAGAAAACTTTACAAAACATTTTGAAAACAAAATCATCAATGTTCACCCGTCACTTATCCCGTCTTTCTGCGGTGAAGGCATGTACGGTCTGCACGTTCACGAAGCCGCCCTGGCAAAAGGGGTAAAGGTTTCCGGTGCAACAGTACACTTTGTAAACGAAGAGGTGGACGGCGGCAGAATCATCGCACAGAAAGCTGTTGAAGTACAGCCTGGCGACACCCCTGAAACACTGCAGAAACGCATTATGCAGCAGGCAGAATGGATTATCCTGCCACAGGCAATTGATGATATTGCAAACAACAGAATTTAATATAAACGCGGGGGACGATCTCCCATACATCCCGCAATAAACCGTAGGGGCGATTCACGAATCGCCCGATATAAAACCGAAAGATAAAACCGCAGTGGACGCACATACGCCTGCGGCGAACGTGTCTCCCCATCCGGGCCGACGGCTTCGCCGCCATGCCCACATCGTCCCGAAATAAAACCGCAGGGGACGGGTTCCCCGTCCCGCATATAAAACCGAAAGAGAGAATTATAATGACAAGCCTTAAAACTTATCTTGAAAACAACTCTTATCCTGGCCGTGGTATCCTTATCGGCAAAACAGAAACCGATATGGTTATCGCATACTTCATTATGGGCCGCAGCGAAAACAGCCGCAACAGAATCTTCTTTGAAAGCGAAGGCGGCATCCGCACAAAGGCTTTTGATGAAAGCAAACTGTCTGACCCTTCACTTATCATCTACGCACCTGTACGCGTGCTGGGTGACACAACAATCGTTACAAACGGCGACCAGACAGATACAATCTATGAACATATGATGATGGGCAAATCCTTTGAAGATGCCCTGCGCACAAGAGAATTTGAACCGGACGGTCCAAACTGGACACCGCGCATTTCCGGCATTGTTTACCCTGACAACACATTCAAGCTGTCCATTCTGAAAAGCGACAACGGCAACGATGCACAGTGTGTAAGAAACTTCTTTGAATATTCTGCACCAATCACAGGTCAGGGCCGCCTTATTCATACATACAAAGAAAACGGCACTCCAATCCCATCATTTGAAGGCGAACCAAAAGTGTTTGAAATCGGCGGCGATATCGACACATTTACAGAAACAGTGTGGAATGCACTGAACCCTGACAACAAGGTATCACTTTTTGTAAGATATATTTCCCTTGCTGACAAATCTGTTCAGACAAGAATTGTAAACAAAAACGTTTAAGGAGGACACTGCAATGAAAGAAATGGAACTGAAATACGGCTGTAACCCTAACCAGAAACCATCCCGCGTATTTATGAAAGAAGGCCAGCTGCCAATCACAGTGCTGAACGGCCGCCCTGGCTATATCAACCTGCTGGATGCCCTCAACGGCTGGCAGCTGGTTAAAGAACTGAAAAGAGCAACAGGCCTGCCTGCTGCCACATCCTTCAAACACGTTTCACCTGCAGGTGCAGCAGTTGGTCTGCCACTGTCAGAAGTTGAACAGAAAATCTACTTTGTTGAAGGTATGGAATACTCTCCACTGGCCTGTGCATATGCACGTGCCCGCGGCGCAGACAGAATGTCATCCTTCGGTGACTTTATTTCCCTGTCAGACGTTTGTGACGCTGCCACAGCAAAAATGATTGCAAGAGAAGTTTCTGACGGCGTTATCGCTCCGGGCTACACAGACGAAGCTCTGGAAATCCTGAAGAAAAAGAAAAAAGGCGGCTACAACGTAATCCAGATTGATGAAAACTATGTTCCTGCACCAATCGAAACAAAAGATGTTTTCGGCATCACATTTGAACAGGGCAGAAACGAACTGGTTATCGACAAAAACTCCTTTGAAAACATTGTAACAGAAACAAAAGACCTGCCGGAAAGTGCAAAAATCGACCTGGCAATCGCTATGATTACCCTTAAATACACACAGTCCAACTCTGTATGCTACGTAAAAGACGGTCAGGCTATCGGCATCGGTGCCGGCCAGCAGTCCCGTATCCACTGCACACGTCTTGCAGGCCAGAAAGCTGACAACTGGTGGCTGCGTCAGCACGAAAAAGTGCTGGGTCTTCAGTTTGCAGACGGTCTGTCCCGCGCAGACAGAGACAACGCCATCGACGTTTATATGTCTGATGAATACGAAGATGTTCTGGCAGAAGGCGTATGGCAGACAAAATTCAAGGTAAAACCGGAAGTGTTCACAAGAGAAGAACAGAAAGAATGGCTGAAACAGCTGACAGGCGTTGCCCTGGGTTCTGACGCATTCTTCCCATTTGGCGACAATATCGAAAGAGCACACAAAACAGGTGTTAAATACATCGCACAGCCAGGCGGTTCAGTACGTGACGACCACGTTATCGAAACCTGCAACAAACACGGCATCACAATGGCATTTACAGGCATCCGTCTGTTCCACCATTAATATAATGCCTCCCTTGTTAAAGGGAGGGGGACCGCTTGCGGTGGAGGGATTCTTTCATCGCAGCATCTCAATTCTTATCCCCTTGCAAAACAACAGTTTCCAAAGGAGTACAATATGAAAATTTTAGTAGTTGGCGGCGGCGGCCGTGAACATGCAATTCTGAAAAGCCTGGCCGGCGAAGGCAGACAGCTGTTCTGTGCCCCGGGCAACGCAGGCATTGCAAATCTTGCCACCTGTGTTGACATTAAAATCAACGACCTTGACGGCATTGTAAAATTTGCCACAGAAGAAAAAATAGACCTTGCCCTTGTTTCACAGGACGAACCGCTGGTTCTGGGCATGGTGGATGCACTGCAGGCAGCAGGTATCCGTACATTTGGTCCTAACAAGGCAGCTGCAATCATCGAAGGCAGCAAAGCTTTCTCCAAAGACCTGATGAAAAAATACAACATCCCTACAGCAGCATATGAAAAATTCACAGATTCTGCTGCAGCCATTGAATATGTAAAAGCACAGGATACATATCCTACAGTTATCAAAGCCAGCGGTCTTGCACTGGGCAAAGGCGTTATCATCGCACAGGATTTTGAAGAAGCAAAAGAAGCTATCGTTGAAATGCTGGACGGCGGCAAATTTGGCGAATCCGGCAAGGAAATCGTTATTGAAGAATTCCTTACAGGTCCTGAAGTTTCCGTGCTGGCATTTACAGACGGCCACTGTGTGCGCCCTATGATTTCATCCAAAGACCACAAACGTGCCTTTGACAACGATGAAGGTCTGAACACAGGCGGTATGGGTGTTATCGCACCAAACCCGTTCTACACAGAAGAAGTGGAAAAGATTGCTTACGAAACAATTCTTATTCCTACTATTGAAGCAATGAATGCAGAAGGCAGAACCTTCAAAGGCGTTCTGTACTACGGCCTTATGATTACAGAAAAAGGCCCTAAAGTTATTGAATACAACTGCCGTTTCGGCGACCCTGAAGCACAGGTTTGTCTCTCACTGCTGAAAACAGACCTGCTGGAAATCGTAAACGCAGTTATCGATGAAAGACTGTCTGAAATCAGCGTGGAAAACGAAGACGGCGCAGCAATCATTGTTATGATGTGTTCCGGCGGCTACCCTGAAAGCTATGAAAAAGGCAAGGAAATTATGGGTCTTGACGAGAAAGGCCAGAACGATGCATTCTACTACGTTTTCCATTCCGGCACAAAAATGGCAGATGGCAAATACCTGTCCAACGGCGGCCGCGTGCTGGGCTTTGTGGCAAAAGGCAAGGATATTGCCGATGCACAGAACAACGTTTATTCCAACATTGACAAGGTAAGCTTTGAAAAAAGCTTCTACCGTCACGATATAGGAGGCAAAAGATAATGGTATACAGAGTTTACGTTTCCAAAAAAGAAGAATTTGCAGGCGAAGACCGCTCAATGTTCAACGAGCTCAAATCTTCACTGGGCATCAAAGGTCTGAGAAAGGTTAAAATCTACAACCGCTATGATATTGAAGGTGTGGACAAAGAAACATTTGAAACAGCTGTTCAGACAATTTTTTCCGAACCACAGGTTGACGATGTTGCATACTCCATCAAAATCACAGAAAACACATTTGCCACAGAACTGCTGCCGGGTCAGTTTGACCAGCGTGCAGACTCTGCCCAGCAGTGTGTACAGTTTGTAACAGGCGGCAACAGACCTGTTGTAAAATATGCCCGCGTTATCAAACTTTTCGGTTATGTTACAAAAGAAGAACTGGAAAAAATCCAGAAACATATCATCAACCCTGTTGAATCCCGTCTGGCTTCACTGGAAAAACCAAAAACACTGGAAACAGTTTATCCGCTGCCTGAAAAAACACCTGTTATCGAAGGCTTTGTGGATATGGCAAAAGCTGATTTTGGCGGCTTTATCAGAGAATACGGTCTTGCAATGGATGCAGACGACCTTGCATTCTGCCAGGATTACTTCAAAAATACAGAAAAACGCAACCCTACTCTGACAGAACTGCGTATGATTGATACATACTGGTCAGACCACTGCCGTCACACAACATTCAACACAATCCTTGACGAAGTTACAATCGAACACGAAGCAGTAAAAGCTTCCTACGAAAAATACCAGTCAATTATAAAAGAACTGTATCCAGACAAAAACAGACCGCTTACACTGATGGATCTGGCAACTGTTGGTGCAAAATATCTCAAACGCACAGGCAAGCTGAAAAACCTGGACGAAAGTGAAGAAATCAACGCCTGCAGCGTAAAAATCAATGTTAAACTTGACGACGGTTCCAGCGAAAAATGGCTGCTGATGTTCAAAAACGAAACACACAACCACCCGACAGAAATCGAACCTTTCGGCGGTGCAGCCACATGTCTGGGCGGCGCTATCCGTGACCCGCTGTCCGGCCGCAGCTATGTATATCAGGCTATGAGACTGACAGGTGCAGGCAACCCTCTTGCACCGCTTTCAGAAACACTTACAGGCAAACTGCCACAGAGCAAAATCTGTCAGACAGCAGCTGCAGGCTATTCATCCTACGGCAACCAGATCGGTCTGGCAACAGGTCACGTTGCTGAAGTTTACCACCCTGGCTATGTTGCAAAACGTATGGAAGTTGGCGCTGTAATGGGTGCTGCTCCGGCTAAAAACGTAGTTC
>JAFULT010000054.1 GCA_017483145.1 Oscillospiraceae bacterium
ATGGCATGAACTGCCAACACAAACCTGAATAACCATAATCTTTTCCTTTATATATCAGATTTTTGCAAGTACGTTTTCGTTGAAGAATTCTGTAACTGTGTCAGGTGATACAGAGAAGAAAGCGTCATCTACTGTAACACAAACACCTTTCTGGCACTGACCCATGCAGAATGTGCCGCCCAGCTCTACTTTATCGTCAAGATTGTTCTGTGAAATCAGATACTGAAGCTGGGAAACTACCTGGCGGGAACCTTTGATGTGGCATGAACTGCCGATACATACTGTGATTTTCATATTTTTCTCCTTTATGTTATCCGTGTATATTTTCTGATTAATATTCAACTACGTTAACCCATGAAAGCAGGAATTCACGTTCTTTTTCGTTGCCTTCCACAGACTGTGCTGCAGCTACCAGTGGCATCCATTTCTGAACATACTGTTTTGCAATACCGCTCTTTTCACAGAACAGTTCCAGATATTTTTCTGCGCCTGTCATATCACCATCCAGCCAGAAGAGCAGATATGTTCTGGCTGCATCTGCTGAAGCATTGCCCTGTGTGGCATTTTCCCAGTCTACGATATATGGAGTGCCGTCTTCTGTAATGATGATGTTTGTAGGGTTGAAGTCACCATGGCACAGTTTTGTGTGCTTTGGCATGCCGTCAAGACGGGTGTGAAGATCATATCTTGTAGTAGCATCAAGCTCTGATTTTCTGATTTCATCATTCATTTTGTCTCTCAGCTTTGCCAGCAGAGGGCTGTTTTTCTTCAGTACTTCCAGCTGAAGGTCTACAAGCAGTTCGATATATTCATCTTTTTTCTCATCATCTTCTTTGATAAGCTGTGCCAGTGTTTTACCTTTGATATATTCAGATACTATTGCCCATTTACCATCAATTGTTGTTACTTCCAGTACCTTTGGAACATTAAGGCCTGTTTCTTCGATAATTGTCCGGTTCAGAGCTTCGCTGAATACATCAGATTTGGAATAATCTTCGTTGAACACTTTTATACACTGTGTGCCGTCACGATAGATTGTCTTTTTATTTCTTACTGCGATAATTCTGTCAAGTTTCATTATGGTACACTCCCTTCCTTATGCTTTTTTACCTGTGCGGTATACTGTTTTGATAGCGTCTGCACTGCTGTTTTCAATATCAGCCAGAGTAGGCTTGTCTTTTTCAACAAAGTGGTTACCGTGGTATGCATTGAGATACATCTGCCTGATTTCGCTCATCAGTGGGTAACGTGGGTTTGCACCTGTACACTGGTCATCAAAGGCCTGTTCTGTCATTTCATCAAGTGTGGCCATAAATTCAGCTTCATCCACACCGTAATCACGGATTGTTTCCTTGATACCTACTTTTGCTTTCAGGTCATTGATAGCCCTGATAAGATTTTCCAGTTTTTCTGTATCTGTAACACCACCCAGGCCCAGATAGTCAGCAACTTCTGCATAGCGGGACAGTGTATGTGGGTGATCATACTGAGAGAATGTACCCATTTTGATCGGTGTTTCATCTGCATTGAAGCGGAGAACTTCTTCAATCATCAGTGCGTTGGCAACACCGTGTGGCAGATGGTGGAATGCGCCCAGCTTATGTGCCATAGAGTGACATACACCCAGGAATGCATTTGCGAATGCCATACCGGCCATTGTTGCAGCATTTGCCATTTTTTCACGGGCCAGCACATCTGTCTGTCCGTTTTCGTATGCTTTTGGCAGATAAGTAAAGATTGTTTTCAGTGCTTTCAGTGCCAGACCGTCTGTGTAATCTGTAGCCATAACAGATGCGTATGCTTCCAGTGCATGTGTAACTGCGTCGATACCGGATGCAGCTGTCAGACCTTTAGGTGCGGACATATGGAAGTCTGTGTCAATAATAGCCATGTCAGGCAGCAGTTCGTAGTCAGCCAGTGGGTATTTTACACCTGTTGTTTCATCTGTGATAACTGCAAATGGTGTTACTTCTGAACCTGTACCAGCTGATGTAGGGATTGCTACAAAATATGCTTTTTCGCCCATTTTAGGGAATGTGTATACACGTTTGCGGATGTCGATAAAGCGCATAGCCATATCCATAAAGTCTGCATCCGGATGTTCATACAGAACCCACATGATTTTGGCTGCGTCCATTGCAGAACCGCCGCCGATTGCAATGATTGTGTCAGGCTTGAAAGCTGTCATCTGTGCAGCGCCTTCTTTTGCATTGGCAAGGGTCGGGTCAGACTGAACATTGAAGAATGTGGAATGTACAATTCCCATTTCATCCAGTTTGTCTGTAATAGGTTTTGTGTAACCGTTTTCATAAAGGAATGTATCTGTTACGATAAAGGCTCTCTTTTTGCCCATAACGTTTTTCAGTTCATCAAGGGCAACAGGCAGACAGCCTTTTTTGATATAAATCTTTTCAGGCGCACGGAACCAAAGCATATTTTCCCTTCTTTCTGCTACTGTTTTAATATTGATAAGGTGTTTTACACCTACGTTTTCACTTACGGAGTTACCGCCCCAGGAACCGCAGCCCAGTGTGAGGGATGGTGCCAGTTTGAAGTTGTACAGGTCACCGATACCGCCGTGGGAAGCTGGTGTATTTACAATAATGCGGCATGTTTTCATTCTGGCAGCGAAAATATCCAGTTTTTCTTTTTCTGTGATTGGGTTCAGATAGATAGAGGATGTATGGCCGTAACCGCCGTCTTCAACCAGTTTTTCTGCTTTTTCCAGAGCTTCGTCGAATGTTTTGTATTTGTACATTGCCAGTACAGGGGACAATTTTTCGTGGGCAAATTCTTCGGAAATGTCTGTGCTTTCAACTTCACCGATAAGGATTTTTGTACCCTGAGGTACTTTCACTCCTGCAAGGGAAGCGATTGTAGCTGCGCTCTGTCCTACAATTTTTGCATTCAGCGCGCCGTTAATGATAATGGTTTTTCTTACCATTTCTTTTTCAACAGGATTGAGGAAGTAGCATCCACGGTTTGCAAATTCTGCTTTAACAGCATCGTAGATACTTTCTGCAACAATCACAGACTGTTCTGATGCACAGATCATACCGTTGTCAAATGTCTTTGAATGTATGATGGAGTTTACAGCCAGCAGAATATCTGCACTGTCATCGATGATGGCAGGTGTGTTGCCTGCACCAACGCCCAGTGCCGGTTTACCGCTGGAATATGCAGCCTTTACCATGCCCGGACCGCCTGTAGCCAGAATAATATCAGCTTCTTTCATAACTGTGTTTGTCAATTCAAGGCTTGGCACATCAATCCAGTTTATAATACCTTCAGGTGCACCTGCTGCAACTGCTGCGTCCAGCACCAGTTTTGCTGCTGCAATGGTGGATTTTTTAGCTCTTGGGTGAGGTGAGATGATAATTGCGTTACGTGTTTTCAGCGAAATAAGGCATTTGAAAATAGCAGTGGATGTAGGGTTTGTTGTAGGGATAACTGCCGCAACCACACCGATAGGTTCAGCTACTTTTTTGATGCCATAAGCTTTATCTTCTTCAATAACACCGCAGGTTTTTGTGTCTTTATATGCATTGTAGATATATTCTGCAGCATAGTTATTTTTGATAACCTTATCTTCAACTATACCCATGCCTGTTTCTTCTACAGCCATTTTTGCCAGAGGAATTCTTGCTTTATTTGCTGCTGATGCTGCTGCAAGAAAAATTTTGTCAACCTGTTCCTGTGTGTATGTTGAGAATTGTTTCTGAGCCCGTCTTGTCTGACGGAATGCTCTTTCAAGACCTTCTACACTGTCTACTATTTCACGGTTAAGTATTTCCATGTGTGTTCTCCTGATTAATTATTAAAAGTTGATTTGATAAATGTGCCAGTGATAATGCTAAATTTTCGTTTTTACACAGTATTCCTTCAGGGGTTTTTAATGGATATGGAGTAAAATTCCATATAGCTGTTATCCCTGCTTGTATCATCTGGTTACAAATTTGCTGGGTAGATTCTTCATCTATTGTTATGATTCCAATCTGCACGTTGTTGTCCCTGCAAAAAGAGTCAAATTTGCTCATCGGTAAAACAGTCATCGTCTGATCATCCTCAACAACTACTTCTCTTTTATCGAAGGAAGCAATGATTTCTACACCATACTGTGAAAAACCTTCAAACGCCGCCAGTGCGCGCCCTAACTTGCCTGCACCTACAACAACAGCATTGACTGTTTTGTTGGTTCTCAGATGCTTTTTCAGACTTTCGATCAGTTCATCTGTTTTAAAGCCAAGTTTAGGCTTACCGGTCCGGCTTACACAGCCCAGATCTTTTCTGACCTGAACATCACCAAGCCCCAGTGCCCTGGCAATTTTAGGAGCAGATATGTATGAATTTTC
This sequence comes from Oscillospiraceae bacterium, assembly GCA_017483145.1. Lineage (GTDB taxonomy): Bacteria > Bacillota > Clostridia > Oscillospirales > Ruminococcaceae > RGIG3102. Next base: position 4,353 of record JAFULT010000054.1, read on the forward strand.
TTCTTGAGGAAGACTTTCCAGATATTTCAGATACATGGGCAGTCTACCCAAAGTTGCTTTTCTAATATTGTTTTTATCCATATTAACTCCTTTCGTTTGTTTCGTTAATAGTTTAACATTTTTTTATTATTTAGGAATTCTTAAAATGTTAAATAGGTGTTATCATTATCGATAATACTATATCAATATTTTTTTATTTGTTTTCCAAAAAGGAAAGACCGCTCTATATGAGCGGTCTTTTCTTCATTATAAGTAGGATAATATAAAGTTAAATGTTATGTTTGAAGTCATTATGGTTTTACTTTTCTATTTTACCATACTGAAAAAACAGATAAAATTATAAAATAAGAAACACAGTGTTATCAGATATGATTATAGTCAAAATCTAAAAACATTATGCTTATTTTAAAAAGATTTTACGCCTGGAATCACACAACCGAGTTATAAACCGGTTATCTAAATCTGTCAGCTTATAATCTTCTTTATATATCAGTACATCTTTGTATTCTTTCCTGTTATCCTGACATATTAACTGAACAAGATTATTGCTTTCCAGAATATCGTCAGGTACAGGAGACTCCCACATAAATGTATCCGGATTTTGTTTCAGCAGGTCAAACCGGCTGGCTCTTTCAAACAGGAATATTCTGCGCTCGGATTTCCCTGTAATTTCTTCTTTAAAGGTTTGTGCCGGTGCTACTGAAGGCACAAATGTATCCGCATAACTTATTTCTATAAGAGATTCCAGATCCTGCGCAGTAATACTGTCTTTTTGGGAAAAAGGACTGTTGGCACTTGTCAGTACACAATAATTAAATTCCGCAATTAATTCGTAATTCAGTCCTTTTTCTTCAAACATTGATTTGAAATATTTATCATAATCTGCAGCGTATCGTATAACACCTAATTTATAATCTTTATTTAAAATATTGTTTATTATGTGCTGGGAATTAGTTTCCTGATAGAATACTTCCACAGTGCTGTCGGTGATGTTTTTTGAAAAAGATGCAAAAGCATTTGAAATATAACATGTTCTGGGCACAGAAACTGAAAATTTCTTTTTTGTAGGAATTCTATCCTTATATGCTTTTTCCAATTGAGTTATCTGCCCCAAAATAGATTTTGCATAGCTCATAAACTCTTCCCCGTCAGAAGTAAGAATCATTCCTTTGGAGGTGCGATCAAAAATTGTTATTCCCAGTTCTGCTTCCAGTTCCTTTATGGAACGACTGAGATTTGGGGCGGCTATCAGTAGAACTTCGGCAGCCTTACCCAAAGAACCGGCTTTTGCAACTTCGTATGCGTATTTCATATGTAATATATTCACAAAAGGACACCTCCTGCTTATTTTGTTTAATTATACCATTTTACGGTAAATAAATAAACAGGAATATAGCATTTGCCATTCAAATATTTTTATAAAAATATAAAGCAATATATTCATTAAGAATTTAAGAGCTTTTGATTACCCATGTGTTAAAATTCAGTTATCAAGCAGGTTTTTTTATATAAATAAGCTGCTAATTGACTTACTAAAGTTTTTAATGTCAACAAAAGTTTCTTGACAAACAATTTTGATAATTATATAATGCACACTAAAGGCAAGGGAGTCTTTGAGTTTATAGCTCAGGGATTCTCTTTTTTATTTTACTGCGAAGGAGGCAGAATATGAAATATTGTAAAAAATGCGTTATGCCTGATACAAGACCAGGTATTGTTTTTGACGAAAATGGTATATGCAGTGCCTGTAATCACTACGAAAGCAGAAAAAACGTCGATTGGGATAAACGTTTTAATGAATTGAAAGCATTATGTGATAAATACAGAGGCATTAACGGTCCAGGTGGCTATGATTGTGCTATTGCTGTTTCAGGGGGTAAGGACAGTCATTTTCAGGTTTATGTTATGGAAGAACTTCTGGGAATGAATCCTATTCTTTTTACAGTAGAAGACAATTTTCCCATGACAGAGGCCGGTAAGCATAATATCAAAAACCTTTCTGAAGAATTTGGCTGTACTGTCATAAGTTGTAAACCTGACATTAAAACTCAAAAAATACTTATGAGAAAAATGTTTGAAAAATATGGTAAACCAACATGGTATGTTGACAGATTGATATATACTTTCCCATTACATATGGCACTTAAATTCAACACACCGCTTCTGGTTTATGGTGAAAATGTAAGCTACGAGTATGGCGGATGTGAAGACGAGGAAACATATTCTGCAAAGGGACAGATTGAAAACGGCGTTGCAATAGGCATGCCCTTGGAGGAATTGATTGGGGATGGTATTACTGAAAAGGAGCTCTGTCTTACTTATGCTCCTTCTCCGGAAGAAATGGCAAGACTTGAGCCTGTATATTTATCCTATTTTGTAAAATGGGACAGCTTTGCTAACTACGAATTTGCCAAGAGTCGTGGTTTTCACGATCTCAGTCATGAATGGAACCGAACTCATCATATTGAAAATTTTGATCAGATTGATTCACGTGCCTATCTGGTGCACAGTTGGATGAAATACCCTAAATTTGGTCATGCAGCAGCCACAGACTATGGTGCAAGGGCTGTACGTTATGGTCTTATGGACAGAGATAAAGCCATA
>JAFULT010000055.1 GCA_017483145.1 Oscillospiraceae bacterium
ACAATCCATTTCTTTATGCTGTCTTTATAGCGCAGCCCCACCCCTGCAATGCCTGCAAAGAACACAAGACACAGGGCAGGGAATATGGCATCACGGTACACGCGGGTGGCGTACTGTGCACTGGCGGCAGGGTTGTATAAAAGCCCTAGGAATAAAAACAATTTCTGCCAGTTTTTGTTCACAACAGGTCTTACAGCCATTGTTGCTGCTGCGGCGGCCAGTGCCCACAGGGCCATATTGCCCACAAGGTAAGGCACTTTGACTGTATGGAGAAATGCCAGCCATACGGCAAAAAATGCGTGCTTTGACAAAGCCAGCCAGCTGTATTCCCCCAGCCAGTTGCCGTTTACAATGCTCTGGGCGGCTGTGAACATAAGGTGGTCGTCAATAGGTGCCAGCGGCGGATAGATGGTGGCGTACTGGCCGTATGCCAGCACCAGCTTCAGCATTACTGCCAGCAGGGCCACGGTCACCGCCACCCGTTTTTTTATATCATTGTCTTTAAAAAATAATTTTTTCATAATTTTTCCTTTAAAAACACATAATTGTACTATTATACTTATTCTGATTATTATACCATATTTATGGCCGCAGAAAAAGGGGAGTTGAAAGAATTTTGTATAAAAAGTTACAAATCACCAATTTGACAGTTTATTTTTTATTTTTTTTACAAAGTTTGGAAATGTATGTAATTTTTATTGAAAAATATGCACAGTTGGCGTATAATATTATGTTGTCAAAGGATGATTTTGACAAACAAACCTATATAAATTAGATTTATGAAATGAGGAATGAATATGTCCAGAACTATAGGCGCAGTATCAAGAGGTATCAGAACACCTATCATCGTTGAAGGTGACAATCTTGTTGAAATCACAGTACAGAGCTTGCTGGAAGCTTTTGAAGAAGAAAATATCAAGGTAAACGACAGAGATATAGTTGGTGTTACAGAAGCAGTTGTTGCAAGAGCACAGGGTAACTACATCACCTGTGACGACATTGCAACAGACGTTAAAAACAAATTCGGCGATGACACAATCGGTCTGATTTTCCCTATCCTGTCCCGCAACCGTTTTTCAATCGTTCTCAAAGGTATTGCACGCGGTGCAAAGAAAATTGTGCTGATGCTGTCCTACCCATCTGACGAAGTGGGCAACCATCTGGTGTCACTTGACCAGCTGGATGAAAAAGGTATAAACCCTTGGTCCACAATCCTGACAGAAAAAGAATACAGAGAACTGTTTGGCGAAAATGTGCACCCGTTCACAAAGGTTGACTATGTTGCATATTACAAAGAACTGGTGGAAGCAGAAAACTGTGAATGTGAAGTTATCTTTGCAAACAGAGCTACAGACATCCTGCCATATACAAAGAGTGTTATCTGTGCAGATATTCATTCCCGCGCACGTTCCAAACGTCTGCTGAAAGCAGCCGGTGCTGAAAAAGTGCTGGGTCTGGATGACCTGATGACAGAATCCATCAACGGCAGCGGTTTCAACGAAATGTACGGTCTGCTGGGCTCCAACAAAGCTACAGAAGAAAAGGTAAAACTTTTCCCACGTGAATGTGAAAAATTTGTTACAGACCTGCAGGCAGCTCTGCTGAAAGCAACAGGCAAGAAACTGGAATGTATGGTTTATGGTGACGGTGCATTCAAAGACCCACAGGGCAAAATCTGGGAACTGGCTGACCCTGTTGTTTCCCCGGGCTTCACAGACGGTCTTGTTGGCCTGCCAAGCGAACTGAAACTGAAATATCTGGCAGACAACCAGTTTGCAGGTATGAAAGGCGAAGAACTGCGTGATGCCATGACAAAATACATCGCAAACAAGAAAAAAGACCTGATGGGCTCTATGGAAAGCCAGGGCACAACACCAAGACAGCTGACAGACCTTATCGGCTCTCTGTGTGACCTGACATCCGGCTCCGGCGACAAAGGTACACCTGTTATCTTTATCCAGGGCTACTTTGACAACTATTCCAACGAATAAGTCATATTTAATATCATATAATCAAAGGGACGCACTGCGTCCCTTTTTTTGTGTAATTCAGTATGTGGCAACGGGACGATGTGGGCATCATCTTTGCTTGGCCGCATATCGCCAAAGCGGCCATTTGCACACAGTCGCCACCTGCGGTGTCGGACATGGCAAACCGCAACGGGACGATGTGGGCATCGTCCCCTACGTTATACTATAAATGCGTTGTAGGGGCGGGGCTCCATCCACGCCCGTTGTCATTCCGAGTGAGGGCGTGAGCCTGACGAGAAATCTTTGCACCATAAACACACAGCAGAATTATAACTTTGCTGATTAAGCAAGCACAAAGATTCTTCAGTCGCTTCACTCCTTCAGAATGACAGTATTATAGTCTTACTGTTATATCGCGCAGGGCGGGGTCCCATCCCCGCCCGCGTGTCATTCTGAACACCGCAGGTGTGAAGAATCTCATCAGCACCCGGTTATAATTATTATGATAAAGCCGTAGGGGCAACCTTTTGTCGCCCGGAAACCGGGACGTCAGAGAGGCCGTCTTTGCTTGGCCGCGCCACTACGCTCGCACCCATTAGCCTCGCAGGACAGGCTCGGCTTATTCTGCTATCGCAGAATACCACCCCGGCGCTATGCTTACCGGCTAGCGTTTTTGCCTGCGGCAAAACCATTCAGTCGCTACGCTATCACCAAAGCGGCCATTTGCACACAGTCGCCACCTGCGGTGCCGGACGTGGCAAACCGCAACGGGACGATGTGGGCATCGTCCCCTACGTTATACTATAAATGCGTTGTAGGGGCGGTTCACGAACCGCCCGTTGTCATTCTGAGTGAGGGCGTGAGCCTGACGAGGAATCTTTGCACCATAAACACACAGCAGAATTATAACTTTGCTGATTAAGCAAGTGCGAAGATTCTTCAGTCGCTTCACTCCTTCAGAATGACAGAGCTATAATATGTGCGAACAAAAACCGCAACGGGACGATGTGGGTATCGTCCCCTACGGTACATATTGCAGACCGCGTAGGGCGGGTTGCCTGTCCCTTGGCAGGATGCGGAACGCATCCCCTACTTGTTTCAATCCTATGAAATACACCCAACCACAAAAAAACCACAGCATCTGCTGTGGCTTCTATCATTTTGTCTTACACCAGCTTTACATCAGCCAGCTGTGCGTACAGGTCCACGTTGCTCATCAGCATCTGATGACCGCTCAGCACCTTGTCAAAATCAAATTTGCGCAGGGCGGTAATCAGTTTTGCGTGGCTGTCTGCATAATATACAGGCTGTACAGGCAGCAGGTCTTCATAATGGATATCTCCAAGGAAGATACATTTTTCTTCCGGTATGTAAATCACTGCACAGTCATAGCTGTGGCTGTTTTCCACTGCTTTCAGCTTCACTGTCACGCCGCCCAGGTCGACTGTCAGCGTATCGGCATATTCCACAGTTGCAGATGCAATCTTTATTTCTGATTTGTCCGGGTATTCATCGTTGATATGCGGGTATGAAAAAGCCAGGTCTTCACCTGTTTCGATGCGCTTTTTCATATCTTCGTCAGTCCAGCCCCAGCCCTGCATATTTTTCAGCAGTCCGTTGGTGGCCTTTGTGGCAAAGCTGGTCACACCCTGCAGATGGGCCAGACCATAGGTGTGGTCCCAGTGCCAGTGGGTCAGCGCGCACAGGTCTGGCTTTGGCAGACCGTTTTCTTCCAGCTGCTGCATAAACATTTCCACGTGGCGGCGGCTGGCACCAGAGTCCAGCATCATCACGTGTTCATCTCCTATAACCAGCCCTATTGTGCACCAATCATTTTTTTCGTAATGTGGCAGATAGTAAATCCTGTCTGTCACTTTAATCAGTTTCAGTTCAATTTTTTCCATTTTTTCTCTCTATAAAATATACAATTTGTAATATTATTTGATAAAATTACTTATTTGACATCAACCCAGTATCTCTGACCGATTTTTGGCTGACCATTGCGGATTATTTCCACTTCGTTTTCCAGCACGCCGCCGGCATTGAGAATGGATTTTGCAGATGCCACATTGTCACTTACACAGCAGATAAGCACTTTGTCAAGGTTCAGCTGTTTGAGAAACGGCATGCTCATTTCAATCATTTTTGCCGCATATCCGTTGCCGCGGTGTTTTGGTGCCACCCCGTAGCCGATATGTCCGCCGTATTTCAGCAGACCGCTGTTGAGAAAATGGCGCACTTCAAATGCACCCAGAATTTCCTCTCCGTCCACAAGGAACATCAGTGTGCCCGGCACCATCAGACGTGGCGGGTCGTTTTCCATTGTGTCCAGGTGAGCCATAAATTCATCAAAGCCAAGGGAATATTTCTGCAGTGTGGAAGGAATTATTTCTTCGTCTTTCCAGTCTGCAATAAAATCTGCCAGAGCGCCTTTCATAGATTCATCCAATTTTTTTAACTGCAAAGCCATAAGCCTTCTCCTTCCAAAAAGTTTATTAATAATCATATATTAACCCAATTTTCACAATTTTGCAACAAATAAGTGAATTTGCATCAGGTCTGTGCTATAATGCAGATAAAGACAAATTTCCCCGGAGGAGAATTATTATGAGCATAGTATTGAGCGAAAGACTGCAGAAGTTTCTGGGCGAACATCAGCAGTACCATTATGATATGACAGTTGAACTGGCGCAGATTCCTGCCCCAAGCAACAAGGAAGAAAAACGTGCCCGGTGGGTGAAAAACTGGTTCGACAGCCTGGGCGCAACCCACAGCTACATCGACAGGGCACTGAATGTTGTGCTGCCGCTGAACTGTGAGGGCTGTGATGAACTGGTGGTGTTTATGGCACATATGGATGTGGTTTTCCCGGACGAAACACCTCTGCCGCTGGAAGTAAAGGACGGCAAAATTTTCTGCCCGGGCATCTGTGATGACACAGCCAACCTTACGGCCCTGCTGCTGATTGCAAAATACATCATTGAAAACAAACTGACACCAAAAACAGGTATTCTCATTGTGGCAAACACAGGTGAAGAAGGCCTGGGCAATCTTAAAGGCAGCCGTCAGATTATGGAAGACTACAAAGGCCGCGTAAAGGAATTTATCTCTTTTGACGGCACTTTCGGCTATGTGTGCAACGACGCCGTGGGTAGCCACCGCTACAGTGTGGAAATAAAAACAGAAGGGGGCCACAGCTACGGCAACTTCGGCAACAGAAACGCCATCGCCTTCCTTGCTTCAATGATAAACACCCTTTACACAATCAAAGTGCCACCAATGGGCAAAACCACCTACAATGTGGGCACAATCGAAGGAGGCACCAGTGTAAACACAATTGCACAGAATGCAAAGATGCTGTACGAATACCGCTCTGACAATATGGAAAGCCTTGCAATTATGGAAAAATTCTTCAATTCCGTTTGTCAGTCCTATGCTGATATGGGTGTGGAAGTAAATGTGGAAATCCTGGGCAAACGCCCTTGCAAAGGCGTTGTGGATGAAGATGCCCTGAAAGCCCTGACAGACAAGGCCATAGCCATCAGCGAACAGTTTACAGGAATAAAATGCAGTCAGGGTGCCAGCAGCACAGACTGCAACACACCGCTGTCAATGGGTGTGCCTGCTGTATGCCTGGGTCTGTGTGAAGGCCGCGGTGCCCATACAAGAGGTGAATGGCTGGAAATCGACAGCCTGCCATACGGTGCCAGAATTGCCGGTGCATTTATCGGCACATACTTTGACGAATTTTAATATGCAATAATTTTAAAAAATATAAACGTGCTGTCCCTTTGGCTTAACACAAAGACGGCACGTTTGTTGCTTACAAAGTAAAGAAAATGTCAATATTTTCTTACTATAAAAAATATTGTATTACCAACATATGGTAAATTACACAAAAAATATTTTTTTATCTAAACAAATTGTAGATTTTGACAACAGCTCTTTTATTTTTGAATATTTTGTTGTAAAATATAATCAACAAAATATGGTCATAAACCATGAAAAAACGAAAGGACAGGTATTTATTTATGGCATATTCAAAATTCGCAAAAAGATATGACTTCGAAACAGTTATGGACCGCCGTGGTCTTGACTCAAGAAAATGGGACGTTATTCCAATTCCAGGTGCTGAAGTAGAACCAGGTTTCTCACACATCCCAATGTGGGTTGCTGACATGGACTTCCCAACAGCTCCATCAGTTATCGACGCTATTATGGGCCGTCTGTTTGCTTCACCAGCTATGGGTTACTTCGGTCTGGCAGGCACAGGCTTCTATGAAGCAATCAAAAAATGGCACAGAGAAAGAAACCACGTAGAAATCGTTGATGACGACGTTATCTCCTACGAAAACTCTGTTCTCGGTGGCGTTTCCAACGTTATCCGTGTTTACACAGACGAAGGCGATCCAGTTCTCCTGCACAGCCCAACATACATCGGCTTCACAGGTACTGTAAATGCTGCTAAACGTACA
>JAFULT010000056.1 GCA_017483145.1 Oscillospiraceae bacterium
TCAGTTTGGTAGAGCGCCTGGTTTGGGACCAGGATGCCGCAGGTTCGAATCCTGTCATCCCGACCACTTGGAATAGTCAAAACGCAACTAAGCGCTGACTATTCCATTTTTTTGTTTATAATGATTTTTTTACAGCAGGTAGGCGATACCTGCTGTTTTTTATGCTATTTTTCCTTGTACAGGCAGATATTCAACTGCAACACCTTCTCGTGGTTCAATAATTACATTGTTACCGCTGAATTCGTTTGGAACATCAAGGATACCGAGAAATTTGTAATGAATTACAATTCGCTGTGTTTTGCTTTTACCGCTGCCTTCGATATTGTAGATTTCTATCTTTTCAATAAGTTCTTTCAGCAGTATTGGGTTTATGTATTTAATTTCAAGAAATTTTTTTACTTTTTCAGTAAATTTCTTTTGTCTTGAGACGGTATCTTTTAACTCTTGTGCAAATAAAAAAGCGCAGTCTTTTTGACTGCGCTATATGGATTTATTAATCTTTTTGTTCTCTTTTTGTAGTTGCTTCTTTAACAAGAATATAGATTGCCGAAGCGGCAGGTACGCCAATAAACATTCCCAACGGGCCGGCAAGGTTGCCGCCTATGGTGATAGCCGCCAGCACCCACATAGGATGCAGGCTGATTTTTGCACCTACTACACGGGGATAGACCAGGTTGCCTTCAACCTGCTGAAGAACAACAAGATAAATCAGAAATACCAATGCTTTCCACGGGTTGACTGTTACAATCATCAGTGCACCCAGTCCGCCACCGATAAAGCCACCGATATACGGAATGAAAGCTGTCACACCCACCAGTGCACCAACCATAGGGGCATATGGAATATTGAGAATCAGCATACCAATCATACACATTATTCCAAGTATCAGAGCTTCTATGCTTTGCCCAGTAAGAAACATTTTGAAAGAATAATTGAACACTGATGCTATATGACAGCTGGCATTTACAAACCTTGCAGGCAGCCAAGCAGTCATCAGTCTGTGAACCTGTCTTTTCAGTTTTTCCTTACCGGAAAGAATATACAGTGCAAATATCATCCCGATAAACAGGTCTACTACAACATTTGTTATGGTTTTGATACTGCTGATAGCCTGTGATATAAATGCGGCGCCGATGCTTTCAATCCAGCTGTTCAGTTCGGCCTGCATTGCTGTCCAGTTTATACCTGCATCTTCCAGTATATGATTGCCGGAGAGCCGCTCAAAACCTGTGTTCAAAATCGATTTCAGCATATAAAGGGTATCAGCAATTTTAGGCATTACAAGCACTGCCACACCTGTGCCTACCAGCACTATGCACAGTATAGAAAGCAGTATACCAACCATACGCTTTGTTTTGAACTTCATACGGGGAAATTTTTTGTCCAGAAATCTGCTTTCTATTGCGCATAACGGAACATTAAGGATAACCGCTATAATCAACCCGGTCAGCAGTGGAGATACAATGTCTATACACCACATCACTGCCATGGCAAGCCCCTGAATATGCCTGATAGCCAGATAAACCAGTATACATGCAGATACTGTGCCTATTATCCATCGGGATGCAGTTTTTCTTTTGTTTTCGTCTTCAATAAACAATTTTTCACCTTCTTTGGTTATGAGAGGAGGTCAGGCAGCCTCCGGGTAGAAGCTGCCTGAACATGAGGAGATATGTGGACGCATAAAATGCGCTATCTGGCTTTGATAAGACCTGTGGCTTTGGCTATTTCAAAAATCAGCAGCGGCAGGAAGATAAGCCCCAGACCTTCTGCATACTGTGCGGCTGTCAGTCTGATAAGACCGAAAGCGGAAGACAAAGGAGTGAACATAACCAGTGCCACCAGCACAACTGCAGCCAGTGCGGCCCAGTTGAGATTTTTATTTGAGAATACACCTATTTTGAATAGGGAGTGTTCAGAACGCATATTGTATGCCTGTACAATCTGTGACAGCGCCAGCACCATAAATGCCAGTGTCTGACCACCTGCTTCGAGACCGGTGGATTTGATACCCAGATTGTATGCTACCAGAGTGATTGCACCGAAAAGAATACCTGTAAGTACAGTTCTTACCCCGAAACCGTGAGCAAACAGTCCTTCGTCTTTTGGCTTTGGTTTCTGCTCCATAACATCTTTTTCAACAGCTTCCATACCAAGGGCAATGGCTGGCAGGGAGTCTGTAACAAGATTTATCCACAGCAGCTGCATACTCATCAGCGGAGATTTGTGCCACAGCAGCATAGCCACAAAAACTGTAACAACTTCGCCGATATTTGTACCCAGCAGGAAGCCTACCACCTTTTTGATGTTGGCATAAATGCCGCGGCCTTCGCGTACAGCATCAACAATGGTTGCAAAGTTGTCATCGGTCAGTGTCATATCTGCGGCACCTTTTGCCACATCTGTACCTGTGATACCCATTGCACAGCCGATGTCTGCGGCTTTCAGTGCAGGGGCATCGTTTACACCGTCACCGGTCATTGAAACAACCTGTCCTTTTCTCTGCCAGGCTTTTACTATTCTGATTTTATTTTCAGGGGAAACACGGGCATAAACAGAGATGTTTTCTACCTGGCTGTCCAGTTCTGTATCAGTCATCAGGTCTAATTGTGAACCTGTTATGGCCATATCGCCATCCTGCAGGATACCCAGTTCCTTTGCAATGGCTGATGCAGTTACCACATGGTCACCTGTAATCATTACAGGCCTGATACCTGCTTTGCGACACACTGTAACAGCGTCTTTTGCTTCTGGTCTTGGCGGGTCAATCATACCCACAAGCCCCATAAATGTCAGCCCGGTTTCCAGTACTTCACTGGTTGGATTTTCTGGGATTTCGCTTATTTCTTTATAACCTATTGCCAGCACACGCAGAGCATCAGAACTCATTTCTTCATTTATCTGTGCGGCTTTTTTCATATCGCCTCTGATACAGCGGTCAGCCATCACATCAAAGGCTCCTTTTACTATTACAATGGGACCGCCTTCGGTTTTTACCACAGCACTCATCAGCTTGCGGTCAGAGTCAAAAGGTATTTCTGCCAGTCTTGGATATTTTGCTGTCAGCATATCTTTTGGGAACCCGTTTTTATGGGTAGCAACAATAATCGCTGTTTCAGTAGGGTCGCCTATATGTTTTTCTTCTGTGCCGTGAAATGAAACTGAACCGTCAGAACACAGAGTGCCCATTTTCAGCAATTCACACACAGCAAGGGAGTTTGCTGTATTTATATCTTCGGTGCTATCAGCTCCGTCAATATATGCCTTTACCAATGTCATTCTGTTCTGTGTCAGTGTACCTGTTTTGTCAGAACAGATTACAGATGCACTGCCCAGTGTTTCTACTGCTGGCAGTCTGCGGATAATTGCGTTTTTCTTTACCATACGCTGTACGCCGATAGACAGAACAATAGTAACAATGGCGGGCAGGCCTTCAGGTATAGCGGAAACTGCCAGTGAAACAGCTGTCATAAATATTTCAAGGGCAGGTATGCCGTTCATCATACCTACTACAAAGATAATTGCGCAGGCACCAAGTGCCAGAAAGCCCAGATTTTTGCCCAGCTGTGCCAGTTTTTCCTGCAATGGAGTCCGGCCTTCTTCTTCGCTGTCCAGCAGGTTTGCAATTTTGCCCATTTCGGTGTCCATACCTGTGGCAGTAACCACAGCGGTTGCTGTGCCGTAAGTGATTGAACAGCCGGAGAA
>JAFULT010000057.1 GCA_017483145.1 Oscillospiraceae bacterium
GTCATATGGGTTTTCCACAGGCTGTACACCCAACCGCTGAATCTTCTGCAGTATTTCAATATGCTGTGGCTCTGTTCTAAAGTCCATATTGCTCCGGCTGTTCATCAGGCTGTCATAGCCGTTTCTGTCCATATAATACAGCTGGTCCAGCACATTGGTGCTGCCGGTGGCCAGCACAAGACCCAGGAAATCTGCAAAATTTTCTGCCACAGGATAAACATACACATCACCCGGCGGGATGGGGTTTACCGCAAAAATCATATCGCCACAACCGTCAACCATACAGAAGTGTACTCCGTCCACACCCATACTGCCGATAATGCGGCCGTTTTCCGGTGTGCAGAAATATCTGTATTTATCATCTTCCGCAAAAAAGCCGATTCTGGAAAAATCCATATCAAGATTTATAAACTGCTGATAAAGTGTCATATCCTGTGCCCCCTGTCTGAAACTGATGTTATCCTTTTTGTCAAAGCTTCTGTACCGGTAAAAAACACTGGTACACAGCAAAAGCATTGCCGCGATATGTAGTAATTTTTTCATCTTTTCACCATAACTTTCTATTATTATAGTAACATATACAGATATAAATGCAAAGCCTTGTCCACAGATTGTCTGTGTGTTAAAATAATAATATTAATTTCAAGGAGATTTGTTATGATAATCAACGGAACAGATTACACATTATATATAATCCGGGCACTGTCAGTAATTGGTATTGCCGCTCTGGAATACTTTATCTGCCTTAAATCAAAGAAAAAAGCCAACAGGCAGGTGCTGCTGTTTATACCGTTTTTTATTCTTGTGGCCGCACTGGTAATTTATGGCAGCGAAACAAACGGCAGTTTTCTTGACCTGCGCGCCGCCACAACAGCAATGCTGACTGTATGGGCACTGCTGTGTGCAGTGGGGCAGTTTATAGGCTGGTTCAGCTACAAGCTGAAATATGAAAATGAAAAGGATGAAATTCCACGGGACTGCCCGATGGCAAAACAGTAAAAGATAAAGCCGGATTGTTGAACAATCCGGCTTTTGTTGTGTAGGGGGATGATAAATTATAGTTTAGCGAAAAGAAAGGGGTTCGGGGAAATACTTTCCCCGAATAACAATGGCTGTGGCTGCGGAGAGCAAGCAGAGAGCCAGGGGCAGCCAAACAAAGTGCAGGCTGGCAGGTGGCGATATGCTTGCGAAAATCGCGAAGAAATTTGTCGAGCGAGTGAGCGAAGCGAATAAGGTTTCAAATTTCCGCGATTTGTAGCAGACGAAGCATTCCACACACTGTGCAGCGTTTGTGGGGTGCGGGGGAATCGCAACCCCCGCGGTTTTGGTTACTTTTGCCACCAAAAGTAACGCCAGCGCAGCGTGTCAAAAACTCTGTGTTAACACATAATGCAAAGATTATTCACACCTGCGGTGTTCAAAAAGACAGAATCCCTCCACCGCTAAAGCGGTCCCCCTCCCTTTAACAAGGGAGGCTTATGGCGAATCGTGATTCGCCCCTACGCGTTTAGCGAAGCTTTGCTTCGCTAAACTATAATTTATCATACCGGCCATAAAAAACAGGCACAGCTTTTGCTGTGCCTTTCCTTCTATATTCTCTTGCCTATAAGTATATCACATATCATAACCGCTATAAATGTAAGCAGGCCGAACAGTACCGTCATTACAAGGTCGCTGACAAGGCTGGTTTCCACCTGTGGAATAACCGAAACAGTGGTACGTTCAGACACGGTGGCAGACACCGGCACCTGTGTAAGGGTTACCTTTGCCCCATTTTCCATAATATACAGGGTTGCTGTCATTGTGGCAGTGGTCATATCACCGTTCAGCACCGGCCGTGAAAAATCAGCCCTGATTTCGTTGCCGCTCTGGCCTTCCTTCAGCAGCACAGATGTGCTTTCTGCTGTGATATTTTCCTTTTCGATAAACAGGCGGCCCCTGGTGTCACATTTTATCTCTTCGTCGGCACACAGGGCAATGTATTCCCCGCTTAAATCCACACTTTTGTAGGTTTCAAAAGCCCAGTTCAGCAGGTCTTCAGTATCATAATAGATACTTTCCTTGCCCCCCTTCATAACAACACAGATAAGGGTTTCCCCGTCCTGCTCAAATGCTGTGACAAGGGTGTGGCGGGCTTCATCCGTGTAGCCTGTTTTACTCATCAGAAAGCCTTCTGCGCCAAAATTACCATCGTAGATAAACACGCCGTTGGTAAACCAGTTGGCGTTGTTGAAAGTTCTTGTTTCGTTCTGTTTGTTGGTTGGCGGAATTGAATATGTCTTTGATGTGAAGATTTTTCTGAAATCTTCGTGCTTTATACATTCCCTTGCAATCATTGCCAGGTCATAGGCGGTGGTGTAATGATTGTTGTCCGGCAGACCGTGTGGGTTGACAAAATTGGAATTCAGCGCACCGGCTTCCTTTGCCCTTTCGGTCATCAGCTGTGCCAGCGGTGTGCCTGTTTTCTGCACCAGATATTCGCCGATACCCGCCGCCGCATCGTTGGCACTTTCAATGGCCAGTGCGTACATGGACTGTTCCAGAGTCAGCACTTCTCCTTCGGAAATTGAGGCGTGGCTGGAGCCGCGTTCAATGCCGTAAACAGCCTCATTGCTGTAGGTAATGTTGTCTGACAGGCTGCCGTGTTCCAGCGCCAGCAGACCTGTGAGAATTTTTGTGGTACTGGCCGGGTACATAACCCTGTGGGCGTCCTTTTCATAAAGCACCTGACCTGTTTTGCCGTCAATCACAACGGCGGTTTCGCTGGTCAGGGTACCGTCCCAAGGTTTTAGGGCAGCATAAACCGGCATAATATTCATATATATTAAAAGGCAACAAAGTGCCATTGCTAAAAATCTCTTCATATAACATCCTAAATAAAAATTGAATCAGTAAATTTAATTATACAATTTTTACTGTTATCAATTCAATATCAAACTGCATTTTTTCATATTTTACCGCATATTTTTATCGTAAAGGGGGTAATTCTATGTATCTGTGTATTGATAAAATGATAGCCCGCAGTGTAATGGGGCTTTTGCTTGTGGTGCGGGCAGGTATGGTAATGACGCCGGTGCCACCTGCGCCGGATACAGCAATGCCTGTCCAGACAGTGGAGTGGGGGCTGCACTTTGAGCAGGACGGCACCATGCCCATACCCAATCTGTCTGATGAACAGCTGAATCCCTATAACGCCTATTTCCACGGAAATACAGAAGAAAAAACCATTTACATCACCTTTGATGCCGGATATGAAAACGGCTGCACCCGGCCCATTCTTGACGCACTGAAAAAGCACAATGCCCCTGCCGCCTTTTTCCTTGTGGGGCCGTATATAAAAGAAAATCCCGACCTGGTGAAACGAATGGTGGCAGAAGGCCACACTGTGGGCAACCACAGCTACAATCATCCCGATATGACCACCAAAAGTTATGAAGACTTTATGCAGCAGCTGGACAAAACTGCCGCCGCTTATAAAGAAGTCACCGGCGCTGATATGCCAAAATTCTATCGCCCGCCGGAAGGCAAATTCACCACCGAAAACCTGCAGTGGGCACAGCAGGCAGGCTATACCACCGTGCTGTGGTCTTCTGCCTATGTGGACTGGAATACAGACAGCCAGCCCGACCACCGGTACGCCTATGAAAAAATTGCCCGGCGCACTTTTGACGGGGCAATATTCCTTTTGCATTCCACATCAAAAACCAACGCAGAAATTCTTGACCGGCAGCTTACAAAATGGGAACAGCAGGGTTACACCTTTGGCGATATCAGAAACCTTGTGACAGATTACAACACAGGAGAATAAATGGCAAAAATTATTTGTGATTTACCATACAGATATATTCACTCCGCAAAAGTAATTCTTGCATCGGCAATCTGTTTGATTACAGTATTTTCTGCCCTTGGCCTGCGGGATATGGGAGTTTATGAGCTGGTTTACGGCATAGGCCAATGCAGTCTGTCCCCTGCAGCTGTTGCCGTGGCAGCCACCCGGCCGCCTTATGTAATAGCCATAGATCCAGGCCATGGCGGAATGGACACAGGCGCCCAGGCTATAGTGGAAGAATATGAAGTGATTGATGCCACCAGTGCATATCTGTACCAATTGCTGGAAAATGACCCTGATTTTATCCCCATACTTACCCGCACTGACACCGACCCGGAAAGCTCTGCCCGTGCAGAAACAGCCAACAATGCCTGTGCAAGCCTGCTGATATCCATCCACGCCAACAGTGATTCCCACCGGTCCAGCAAAGGTTTCGAGTGTTTTCCCCAGCCACCGGGCAGAGCTTATCATTCACAGTCGCTGCATTTTGCCCAGCTTATAGTGGAACAGATGCGTGCCGCCGGCCACACCATCCGCGGGGATGAAAACAAAACAGGCATCAAGTATGCCTATTATTATGGCGATACAAAGAAAATCGTGGACAGTGCCGACAGCAAGGTCCGCAGCCGGAAAAGTTTTGGTATACTGGAAAAAACAAACTGCCCCGCCGTGCTGGCAGAGCAGTGTTTTATAACCAATTATTCTGATGTGGAAAACTGGGCCACAGATGCAGGCTGCCACAAAGCCGCACAGCTGTACTATGCCGCAATAAAGCAGTTTTTCTCCAATTGAAGCAACCTGAAAAAATTTTTTAAAAATTTTTCAAAAAGGGGTTGACATATCCGTTTTTATGGTGTATACTAATCAAGCATTAAAAATTACATATGCGGATGTGGCGGAATAGGCAGACGCGCTAGATTCAGGTTCTAGTGGTAGCAATACTGTGTGGGTTCAAGTCCCTTCATCCGCACCAAATCGGGTGCTGATAACAAAAGTGAGCACTCGATTTTATTTTTATGTGCCCAAGGGATTTTTTATAACGGGTGTTGTAAACACCCGTTTTTATTTTTTTATCAAAGTTCACTTGATTTACTGTCCCGTATTTGCTGAAAATTCACTTTAATGCAAAACTGGGTACATA
>JAFULT010000058.1 GCA_017483145.1 Oscillospiraceae bacterium
ATGTTTACACTGCTGGTTACAGGTGCAGTAAAACTTGAAAAGGTGGAAACAGCGGCCGATTTTCTTATTGACTGTATGCCGGTTATGTTTGTGCCGGGCGGTGTAGGCCTTATGCGGTCATGGGATACCCTGCGCAGTATGCTGCCGGCCGCAATCTGCTCCATAGTGCTGGTTACACCTTTTGTAATGCTGGTAACAGGCAAAGTAACACAGTTTTTTATTGAAAAGAGGGCAGAAAAATGAGTGAAATATTTGCATCTGCATCCTATTCCGGTGCTGCTCTCACAATGCTGGCCTTTTTTATCGGCTATGCCGTAAAAGCAAAATACAAAAGCCAGGCCTTCAACCCTATACTTATAGCAATACTGCTGATAATAGGCTTTCTGTCTGTGACAGGGGTGGATTATGACACATACAATTCCGGCGCAAAATACATCAGCTGGTTTCTCACACCGGCCACAGTATCCCTTGCCATCCCGCTGTACCGTCAGATAGAACAGCTGAAAAACAACCTGTGGGCTATTCTCATCGGTATTTTCAGCGGTGTAATGGCTTCTGCTGTGGGTATACTGGTGCTGGCAATGGTGTTCAATCTGTCACACGCAGAATATGTGACCCTTCTGCCAAAAAGCATCACATCAGCCATCGGTATGGGTGTGGCCGATGAACTGGGTGGTTTCTCCACCATCACTGTGCCGGTTATCATAATCACAGGTATTTTCGGCAATATCACAGCTTCTGCCGTGCTGAAATTCTTTAAAATCACAAACCCTGTTGCCAAAGGTCTTGCCATAGGTACAGCCAGCCACGGCACAGGTACATCCCGCGCTATAGAAATAGGCGAAGTGGAAGGCGCCATGTCCGGTCTTTCCATTGCAGTAGCAGGGCTTATCACAGTTGTGGTGGCACAGCTGTTTGCTGTAATAAGATAGAATAATCAATGCAATGGTAATTTTTTTTAAAATAACTATTGCATTTTTATTTTTTGGTGGTATAATATTATAGCAATCAAAAATATGCACCATTAGCTCAGTTGGTAGAGCAACTGACTCTTAATCAGTGGGTCCCGGGTTCGAGTCCCTGATGGTGCACCAAACAAATAAGCACCCTATATGGGTGCTTATTTGTTTTATGTGGGTATAAGGACTCGAACCCGAGAGGGTCGCTGCGTTAAGCAAACAGTCCGGTGGACTGTTTGCAGCAAGCGAGAGCTTGAGCGACAGCGAAAGCCAGTCAGCATTTGCCGCAGGCAGCTAATCAGAAATGATTGGTCGTTTTTGTTTTTTACAGTCTTCACAGGGACTCTTTCTCGTCTGCGACTCACACAGCAGGCTGTGTTCGCTGCATAAGTTCCACTGACTGAAAATTGTTCGTTGGCACTTCAATTTTCAGAGTGTCACTTACCTGATGGTGCACCATAAATAAGGACATGGATTCATTCATGTCCTTATTTATTTTTGTTAAGAAAAGGTACGAGAACCCGAAAAAATAAAAATACATAAATCATTGGAGAAATCAGAAATCGGACCACAGGGCAGAAAATTTTTAATGTAAAGAGCAGTTGACAAAAATAAATAAAGATATATAAAAATATCGATAAGTAAATAAAAAATGCTGTTTAAAAAATTAATCAGCATCAGTATATTTATCATAAAATTAAATCCGAAGCGGATTAAAACTTATAAAATAAATTTACAAGTAAACGATATCTTGTTTTGTTAACAGGCTGATTATCAATGTATGCAACAAAATTAAATATTTTACAGATGGTAATATGTAAAAGGATAAATGTGAAAAAATGTAATAATATCAAATAAAAATGAATAAATATTTAATAATTGTATAAAAATTCTGAAAATTACTGTAATATCTTTCATATTAATTGTTTTTTATACTTGAAAAATATGAAACAATAGTGTATCATATAGTCATATAGTTGTAAGCAACGGCTAATCAAATATATAGACAGGACGGGTTTTATCATGAAAATCGTAGAGAAAGAACGTATTTTCAAAGCATTGGGTGATAGAAACAGACTTGAAATCATGGACCTTATCAGCGAGAATGAACTGAGTGCGGGGCAGATTCTCCAGCAGGTCAAAATGGCACAGTCCACACTGTCACATCATATGAAAATCCTTTGCGACAGCGGTATCGTGAACTCTCGCAAAGATTACAGATGGGTTTATTACACAATAAACGAAGAAGTTGCACAGGAAGTAAGCAAAATCCTTACAGACTGGGTGAAATAAACCGTACAAAAGACCATGCATTGAATGTATGGTCTTCTTTTTTTTGCATAAATTACTGCATCAGCCGCATATAGTGTACAAATTCATTATATCCGGAGAACAAATATGCAGGACAAACTTTATTTTGAACTGGGCGGCCGGCGCGCTGTGGCAATAGGCCGATATGTGGCCGAAACCGGTGCAACCGTCAGACAGGCAGCTGCGGTTTTCGGCATTTCCAAAAGCACCGCCCACAAAGACCTGACAGTCAGGCTTAAATACGAAAACAGCCCCCTTTACAGCCGGGTGGCCCGGGTGCTTCAGAAAAACAAGGCGGAAAGACATATCCGCGGCGGTCTGGCCACAAGGGAAAAGTATATGCAGTGCAAAAACAGCAACTTTGACAAAGAATAAACAAAAATACCCGATATCTTATACATATTCAATAAAGATGTATATTTAAACTTGATTATTCGGTATTTCGGTAGTATACTTTGGATATATATTAATCAACTATATCCAAGGAGAAAGAAAATGATTGACAATAAAAAACTTTTTGCTGCGGTTGACGAAATTGCACAGGTTATTGCAGATGCAAATGACCGGGTGTGGCAGGCGGCAGAAATATGGTTCAAAGAATACAAATCAGCCGATGTGCTGACAAAATATGCAGAAGAATACGGTTTTGAAACAGAAATGGGTGTTTCCGGCATTCCTACAGCATTTGTGTGCAAATGGGGTACAAAAGGTCCTAAAATCGGCATTCTTGCTGAATACGATGCTCTTGATGCCCTCAGCCAGAAGAAAGGCGTGGCAGAAAAGATGCCTGCAGATGGCAGACCGGACGGTTATCCTGGTCACGGCTGCGGTCACAACAGCCTTGGCGCAGGTGCTCTGGGTGCTTCCATTGCACTGAAAAAATACTGTGAAGAAAACGGTATAGACGCACAGATTTATTTCTTTGGCTGTCCAGGCGAAGAAAACGGCAGCGGCAAGGTGTTTATGGCACGCGACGGGCTGTTCAGCGATATGGATATCTGCCTTACATGGCATCCGGGCACATCCAACTCCATCACAGGCGACGGCTCCCTTGCAAACATCAGCATCAAATACAAATTCTACGGTGTGGCCAGCCACGCTGCAGCAGTTCCTCATCTGGGACGTTCTGCCCTTGATGCCTGTGAACTGATGAATGTGGGTGTAAACTATCTGCGTGAACATATTATCCCTGAGGCAAGAGTGCATTATTCCTTCCTTGATGCAGGCGGAAAAGCACCTAACGTTGTACAGGACTATGCCTGCACATATTACTTTGTGCGTGCACCAAAAGCCAAAACTGCATTTGAAATCACAGACAGAGTGGATGATATTGCCCGCGGTGCTGCCCTTATGACAGGCACAAGACTGGAAATTGAACATATGGACGGTCTGTCTGACTATATCCCTAACGAAACATTGGGCAATCTTATGTACGAAGCTTTCTGTGAAGTTGGCACACCTGACTACACAGAAGAAGAAATTGCCATGGCAAAAGCATACACAGACACATTTGATAAAGTGGGTCTGGAAACAGCAAGAAAACGCCTTGCAAAGGAAAACGGCGTGGATGTTTCTGTTTATGAAAATATGTATCTGGACAAGACAATTGCTCCATACAACCACGAACCTGAAAAAGCCAGCCCTGGCTCAACTGACGTGGGCGATGTAAGCTACTGCGCACCTACAGCACAGTTTTCTGCTGCCACAGTTGCCATCGGCACACCTGGTCACTCCTGGCAGATGACAGGTCAGGGTGCTGTAAGTTACTGCCATAAAGGCACAGTAAACGCTGCAAAAGTTCTGGCACTCACAGCACTGAAAGCAATTGTAAACCCTGATATTATTGAAAAAGCAAAAGCAGAACACAAAAAGAACTGTCCGGACGGCTATATCTGCCCTACAGACCCGGACTTTATGCCGGACCTTGAAGGCTGATTACCATACAACAAAAACCAGGCTGTGTACCAGTCTGGTTTTTTATGTTACATATTCTGTTCAAAACTGCAAATGTGAAAATTTTCAACAGTTATACTCAATATCTTCACAATTCTATCATTATTATGCCGTAAATTATGATTAAAGGATACAACATCAGAAAAATGTGAGAAACAGTTGCACAGATTGAATTGTATCGTAAAAAAGGGTATAATATATACAGGTTATATATTATTTATCCGGAAGGAGTGATATTATGCCATTTGAAATCAGCAGTACATATGTGTGGCTTGCTATGGCCGTGGTACTTACCATAATGGAAATCAGCACTACAACGCTGATATGTATATGGTTTGTGGTGGGCAGCCTGTTTGCCTTTGCTGCCAGCTTTATCACAGACAGCATTATGGCGCAGTTGCTGGTGTTTATTGCAGTCACCGGCGTCTGTCTGGCAGTTACAAGACCGCTGGCAAAAAAACATCTTGTGCCAAAAACAGTACCTACCAACGCAGATATGCTTATCGGCAAAACCTGTGTGGTGACAGAGGATATACTGCCGGGTGCAAAAGGCAGGGTGGCGGCAGATGGCCTGTCCTGGCTGGCACAGTCTGATGCACCACTGAAAAAAGGGGACCAGGCACAGATACTGGCAATCACAGGGGTTACACTTACTGTGTCCCCAATCACAGTTACAAACAGTTAATATTACAGACGGCAAAGTCTGTTAATAATATGTAAAACAGGAAAAGGAGAGATTATATGCCATTCCCAGTAATTATTTTATTAGTTCTTATTCTTATTCTCATCGCAACCAACATCGTTATCGTTCCGCAGGCAGCACAGTTTGTTGTTGAACGTCTTGGTGTTTACCATGAAACATGGAACGCAGGTATCCACGTAAAAATTCCGTTTATTGACAGAATTGCAAAACGTGTTTCCCTGAAGGAACAGGTGGTAGACTTTGCACCACAGCCTGTTATCACACGAGACAATGTTACAATGCAGATAGACACAGTTGTGTTCTTCCAGGTGCTGGACTCAAAACTGTACACATACGGTGTTGAAAGACCAATTTCCGCTATTGAGAACCTGACAGCTACAACACTGCGTAACATCATCGGTGAACTGGAACTGGACCACACTCTCACATCCCGTGACGTTATCAACACACAGATTACATCCCTGCTGGACGAAGCTACAGACCGCTGGGGTATCAAAGTAAACCGTGTTGAACTGAAAAACATTATTCCGCCACACGAAATTCAGGACGCAATGGAAAAACAGATGAAAGCTGAACGTCAGCGCCGTGAAGCCATTCTCCGCGCAGAAGGTGAAAAACGCTCTGCTATCCTTGTGGCTGAAGGTGAAAAAGAATCTGCTATTCTCCGTGCTGATGCTATCAGAGAACAGAAAATCAGAGAAGCAGCCGGTGAAGCTGAAGCTATCCTGACAGTTCAGAAAGCTATGGCAGAATCCATCCGTATGCTGAACGAAGCTGACCCAAGCCAGAAAGTTCTCACTCTCCGCAGCCTTGAAACACTGCAGAAAGTTGCAGACGGCAAATCCACAAAACTTATTATCCCAAGTGAAATTGCAAACCTGGGCGGTCTTGTTGCCAGCGTAAAGGAACTTGCAACTGACGATGCACCAAAAGCTGAATAATCTGTAATTACAGGCAGGCACGGTTTTCCGTGCCTGTTTTTTAATATGACAGAACTGTCACAATTGTTTACCGGCCTGTAATATTATGTTAAAATTAAAAAAACACTTATTTTGAGGGAACAATGAAAAAACTGTCTTTTCTTACCATATTGCTGCTTGTCTGCGGCGCTGTATGCGGCTGCACACCGGCAGAACCACAGCCTGTACAGCAGTCTCTGCCGGAAATTCCCACCACGCTGTATGCAATAGATAAAATAACTCCGGTTTGTATGGAAGAACTGGAAAAACAGGTTGCCCGGCTGGACAGAAACGACTTTTTCCACCCGGACAGGATTGCCCTGTTTGAAAAACACGGCACATATATTTCGGTTGACAATATCTGCCTGCAGGACTGCAACACCATCACTTTTGATATAGTTCTCACAAAAACCAACGGCACAACCCGGACAATGCCCGCCACCGGCCTGCTGATGTACCGCTATCTGCCTATGGATGAAGAATGTATATATGACCTGCAGGTGCTGTGGGGCAATCTGTCCATCTGCGATAATGTGATTGTAATGGCAAATATTGATGATTTGTCCCTGTGGCGTTCTGACATAGCTTATGCAAAGCGGTCTGATTTCTTTTTTATACAGGATGTGGTGAAAAACAGAGACGGCTACCTGCTGCCATATTTTTCCGGCGACAGCAGCGGCTTTATAAACATTGCGGTTTCCGGCAAAGTCACAGACATCCCGCTGTTGATTACAGAAGACACCAATAGGACTTTCGGCACACATAAGCTTATGGAAAGCCGGTGCTTCAACACAACTGCCCGTGCAGCCACCCGCATGGACTGTTTTTACGGGGATGAAAATGAAAAGCAGATTTTTATGTCTTTTGACCGTGAGAACGAATATTACGGTCTGGACTATGCAATGTATGATTTTGAAAGAAATGTATTTCTTACATCATACAAAACGATTACATACAAGACACAGGACTGCCGGTATGAAATATATGCAATGTGTTTTGAAAACGGCAGTTTTTATATCGATGATGAAACATTTTTTGTGGCGGTGAAAAAGGTAAACGGCAGAACAGCGGACAGGGTGGTATTCAAATCTGACATCAACCCAAGGCAGTTCGGCACAGACACACGCACAGGCTGGAACAACCCTACACATATCAGCCTTTCAAAGGATATGAATACTCTCAGCATAGGCTGTGACAAGAGCAATACTGTTGTCAATATTGATTTTCTGCAGGACACAGCCCATACAGTAAAAAACGCCCCTATGCCACATATGCAGGAGGTGGATAATTCACCAAACAGCCATCATATGCTGTACCTTACAGAAAACAACGGCAGAAATTACCTTACCAGCAGAATAATGTCAGGCTATTGCCGAATGAACAATATTGCAGAAATAAACGGCCAGTGGGGCACAGACTGGCTGGCAGGTTTTTATACACACAACTATATCTATGTTCTTACAGAAAACAGCTTTTCAGTCTATAGCTGGGAAGGTGATAACCTCTGGAAACCTGTGGTTGTAAAAAGCGGCAGTTATGAAGTGAACTCTGAAAATGCAAAACGTCTTTGCAGCTACTATATTTGATATCAGTAAAACAGGCGCATTTATGTGCCTGTTTTTATATAACAGAACTGTCACTTTTGTTCCAATTGCAGAGTATGTGTGGTAAAATGTTGACAGATAAACCACAGGGGAGTGAACTGCTTGAAAAAACTTATATTTTTGCTTGTTCTGATATTTGCTTTTACTGCCTGTAATGCTGATGATTCTGTATCCCGGCCCCGGGAAAGCATATCCCATATACAGCAGACAGACCCACAGTCTTCCGGCCCGCACCCGATGGCGCTGCTTCATAAAGCCAAACTTAACCGGCTTAAAAAGGCTGGTATAACTGTTGAAACAGCAAATGAAGCACTGTATGGCAATATGGTGAATTTTGACCTTGTTTTCTGTAAGGCAGACAGCACCGATAAAATAACAGTACCCATCACAGGTTTTGTGCAGAGATATTCATCACACAATGAATATACCTGGGGTACACTGAATTGTGCAGACGGAGAGATAATTCTCACCACTCTGAAGGATGTAACTGTTTATACACAGGATGATACAGGTGTGCTGACGGCAGCACCGCTTTTTGATATTTCAGCACATATGCCGGACAATTACCGGCTTGTTGACACGCTGAAAGATGGAGACATCTATTATATTGGTTATATGACAGATACAGCCCGCGGAATTATTGAATTAGATAAATCAACAGGCAATGTGAAAAACAATATTTTCCCATCTGAAGTCTATATGGGAAAATATTTCGGTTATTATACATCAGACAGCCACCCTGTGATAAATGAAAATGTGCATATTGATTTTATGGATGACAAGCACAGATACATAGAAGTAATGTATGATGGCATCACACAGTTTGTATATAATACGGAAGATAAGACCCCATATGATATCAATACAGTTATCCATTTTGACAATGATGCTGTTGGTTATGATATTCAGGTATGCAGAATTTACAAGGATGGCAAGGACCGTGAATATTTTGCCGAAATAATCCGAAATGACAAAACACAGAGATTTTATATGTCCTGTGATTTTGTAAGCAACAGTGCATGGTATATGGAAGGCAACTGGTTTGGCTGGGATTATGATGATTCTGCTGGAATATTGAATGTAAGCAACTCCTGGTGCGGCCAGCATCTGACCTTTGATTTCAACAGCAAAAAGGTTACATCAGAGTATATTATTACAAAAGACCATATGCAGCAGCAGGGGGAAACTTCCCCTGATGGCCGCTACACATTGTATTACAACAGCATCAGCGGCGGTGACAGTATTACCAGCAATGTTATGGTATACGATAAAAATACAGACAAATGCAGTTATATAGCTGAAATTGGCGGAATGTACGGAGCAGGCAGCAGCACAGGCTTTTTAGCCAACGGAGATATTTATGTTATGGACTATGGAACTTTCAATGTCTATACTGCTGATATGCAGGGCAACCAGCCTGTTTTCTCTGTGGACGATTATCTGCCGGCAGGGGACAATGTGGATGGCAAAGGCACAGCAAGGTATCTGCTGTCTGTCTGCAGAAACCCACGGGACTTTTCCTATGTTGTGCAGTATGTTGAACTGCCGGAAGACAATACTTTTATAAAAAACAGCACACTGATAAACTCCACATATAAATTTGCGCTGATTGACAGCAGCGGCAATATTATCAGAACTATAGACACAGGTGTAAATGTCTCATGGAGCGGTTTTGAACAGTTCAGTATGTATCTGGCACGAGACAATGTGATGCATTTTGATGAAAGAATCAAAGGCGAAATCAGACGCTCTTTTGAACTTAATCTTGATACAGGTGTATGCACACAGATAAAATAAATTATTTTATTATAAAAGGGGATTTATTCCCCTTTTTCTTTGCTTTAATCAGCACAAAACAGGCTTTATATTGATTTAAAACCGCCGCTTTGGCAAAATGCCTAATAATAATCTTTCTTTTTGTCATACAGTAATATTTAATTATTTTATAAAGTATGATAAAATTATACTGATAAAATGCCCTTACGGCAGAAAAGGTGGTAATATCATATGGCAGAATTTAAAGGTACAGCGCACAATCACGCCAAACTTGGCGATATAGCAAAAACAGTTCTTATGCCGGGTGACCCATTGAGAGCAAAATGGATTGCAGAAACATTCCTGGAAGATGCAAAATGTTTCAATACAGTCCGTGGCATGCTGGGTTATACAGGCAAATACAAAGGTGTGGAAGTTTCCGTAATGGGCTCCGGCATGGGCATTCCATCCATCGGCATCTACTCTTATGAACTTTTCAAATTCTACGGTGTGGAAAACATTGTAAGAATCGGTTCTGCAGGTGCGTTCAAACCTGAACTGGACCTGTT
The DNA here is from genome assembly GCA_017483145.1 of Oscillospiraceae bacterium. GTDB lineage: Bacteria > Bacillota > Clostridia > Oscillospirales > Ruminococcaceae > RGIG3102. The sequence goes on from JAFULT010000058.1 coordinate 9,814, forward strand.
TGACGTAGTTATCGTAGACCATGCTTACAGTGCATCAACTTACGCAAAAGAAGCATTTGGCTATACAGAAGATGTACAGCTGCCAAGTGAAGAGCTGAATGCTCTGCTGGAAGAAGCTGCACAGAGCCAGGGCAAAAAATACTGGAAAGGCTATATCCAGTCTTCTGACAACTTCTATTCAGACTACACAATCGAAAGAGAACCTAAAAAATATGACCTGCTTTGCGCAGAAATGGAAAGCTTTGGTCTGTTTGCAAATGCCCGTCATCTGGGCAAAAAAGCAGCATGTATCCTGACAATTTCCGACAGTATTGTAAACAAAGTTGAAACAACACCTGAACAGAGACAGACAGGTTTTGTGGATATGATGGAAATTGCACTGGCTGCAGCTATAAAAATGTAATCAAATTTTTTGATATAAAAAATTATTTATAAATTGAAAGGCGGAAAACTCCAATGGCAGAATTTAAAGGCACAGCACATAACCACGCAAAACTTGGCGATATCGCAAAAACAGTTCTTATGCCGGGTGACCCACTGAGAGCAAAATTTGTTGCAGAAACTTTCCTTGAAGATGCAAAATGCTTCAACACAGTTCGCGGCATGCTGGGTTACACAGGTACTTACAAAGGCAAAGAAATCTCTATCATGGCTCATGGTATGGGTATTCCTTCCATCGGTATCTACTCTTACGAACTGTATAAATTCTACGGCGTAGAAAACATCATCAGATTCGGTACAGCAGGTTCTTTCAAATCAGAAATCGACCTGTTTGACATCGTTCTTGTTGAACACGCATACTCCAAATCCACATACGCAAGAGAAGCATTCGGCTTTACAGAAGATGTTATGGACCCATCTGCTGAACTGAACGAAATCCTTGCTGCAACAGCTGAAAAACTGGGCAAAAAAATCTGGAAAGGTTATGTTCACTCTTCCGATAACTTCTACTCAGACTTCTCTATCGAAAGAGAACCTGCTCCATACGACCTGCTGTGTGCAGAAATGGAATCCTTCGGTCTGTTTGCTAACGCTCGTCATCTGGGCAAAAGAGCAGCATGTATCCTGACAATCTCTGACTCTATCGTTGACCACAAAGAAACAACACCAGAACAGAGACAGACAGGTTTCACAGAAATGATGGAAGTTGCTCTCAACGCAGCAATCGAAATGTAATTCTGTATTTACAACTGTATAAAATTACAAAGACGGGCTTTGTTGCCCGTCTTTATTTTTGATTTTATACAATATTTATATGTTTTTATTTACAAATCCGGTGCTCGGGTATATAATTGTTTCATTATTATTGTATAAGAGAGAGGTATATTGATATGGCAGATTTAAAAACTCTTGCTCAGAAAAACCACGAATATGTTGTGAAAATGCGCAGACATTTCCACAAATATCCGGAAATTTCCACACAGGAAAAAGAAACATCAAAACGCATCTGTGAAGAACTGGATGCAATGGGTATTCCATACAATGTTTATCCGGACTACACAGTTGTTGCCACACTGGACAGCGGCAACGGCGGCAAAACAGTGCTTATCCGCGAAGATATTGACGCACTGCCTATGAAAGAAGAAACAGGCGCTGAATACGCCAGTGTATATGACAATGCAATGCATTCCTGCGGTCACGACGCACACGCTGCAATGCTGCTGGGCGTAGCAAAATCCCTGAATGAAATCAAAGATGAAATACCAGGCAAAATCCTGCTGGGCTTCCAGGTGGCTGAAGAAAACCTGAAAGGCGGCAGAACACTGGCAAAATATGTAAAAGAAATGGGCGGTGCAGACAATTCCATTTCTGTTCACGTTGGCTGTAGCGAAAATGTGGGTCAGATGAAGATTGTAAGCGGTCCGTTTGCTTCCGGTGTTATTTCTTACACAATACACATCAAGGGCAAAGGCGGTCACGGCTCTGTTCCGCACGCAGCAAAAGACCCTATCAAACCTGCCTGCGAACTGGTGCTGAAACTGGCATCCCTGCCATCAAATGCAATTGATGCACAGGACCCTATCGTGTTCTCCACTTGCTCCATTGTTGCAGGTACAGCCGCAAACATTATCCCTGACACAGCAAAAATCATGGGTACAGTGCGTTACTTCAACAAAGACCTGACACAGCCTATCTTTGACTGGCTGGAAAATATTTCTGACCTTGTATGCAAATCATACGGTGTGGAAAGAGAAATGGATTATATGTTTGACCCGATGATTCCAGTTGTAAACGATCCTGCTGCAACAAAAATTGCACAGAAAGTTGCCACAGAAATGGGCATGGAAATCTTTACAGAAGGCAAGGGTATGGGCAGTGATGATATGGCTATCGTGCTTGATTCCTTCCCTGGTTTCTATGTAAATCTGGGCTGTGCCAATGAGGCAAAGGGCTTCGGTCACGTTGCAAACCACAACAGCTGCTTTGACATTGACGAAGATGCTCTGGTTTACGGTACAGAATTCCTGATGAAATCTGCATTTGAACTGCTGAAATAATATTAAAGCCGGGTTTATACCCGGCTTTTGTCATATCTGAAATAAAAAACAGGCACAGTTTTCTGCGCCTGTAATTTATTATCCAAAACTTTTTACCAGTTCTGCCAATGTGTTTTCGTCAGCGGCTTTTTCCACAAAACCCTGATATACACCCGGCTTGCCGCCGCCTTTGCCACCCAGTGTGGCGCTGATATGGCGGCCCAGTTTATTGGTGTCTTTTACTGATGAAGCAATGCAGATTTTCGGGTTGCCTTCTGCCTGTGAAGACAGCACAACGGCGGTTTCCCGCTTTTCAGCCAGCAGACTTGTCAGCTGCTGTATTTCATTGGATGCCAGTTCATCCTTTATCATAATGCATACGCCGTCGGTCGCAACAGCTTTTTCTGCCCATACGGCAATCAGCTGCCTTTTGGCATTGGCAAGGGCAAATTTCAGCCGGCCTATTTCGTCCATCCTTGCAGCCACAGCGTCTGTGATTGTTTCCACAGGTACAGACAGCTGATGGCTGATGTTGTAACAGTCATCATTTCTGTTTTTCAGATATTCCACAGCGCGCTTGCCGCAGGCAATGCTTATTCTTGTGCCGCCTTTGTAAGCCTGGAAATTCAATGCCACAATCGGCCCTGCCTGGGAAGTGGTGTCTGTATGTGTGCCACAGCAGGCGCAGATATCTGCGTCTCCGGCCACCACAATTCTTATATCGCCCTGCAGTTCCTTTTTGCTGCGGTATTCCAGTTCTTTCACATTTTCCGGATAGGATGCAGTCACAGGGTTGTTTGCCCACACCTGTTCGTTGCACTTGTCCATAATTGCCTTTATGTCTTCTTTTGCCAGCGGGCCGTCAAAGTCAACCACATTGTCTTTTTCGCTTAAATGGAAACCAAAGTTGTTATAGCCGAACATACTGTTTACCACACCGGAGAAAATATGTTCACCTGTGTGCTGCTGCATAAAGTCAAAACGGCGGTCCCAGTCTATTTTGCCGTAAATCTGTGTTCCTGCAGGAATTTCAATATCGGAATAATGTGTCACCACATCATTTTTGTCGCGCACATCCACAATGTTTGCCACGGTGTCTCCAAAACTCATTGTGCCGTGGTCACAGGGCTGGCCGCCGCCTTCCGGGTAAAATGCAGTCTGGTCCAGCACAACTGCCCAGCCTTTTTTATCTTCAGTGCAGGAAATTACAGTTGCTGTAAATTCCTGCATAAAGCTGTCTTTGTAAAATAATTTTTCAGTCATAATTATTACCTTTTCCTTATTCAATCACACAGTCCACAGGGTCTTCACCGTTGAAAATGCGTGTGTGGTTTACAAATGTAAGGGCAGACTGTTTTTCATCATCGTTCAGTGAGATTTCCAGTTCTTCACCCTTTGTGCTGTTCACAATCTTTGCGCTTACCCTGCATTTTGTAAACTTTTCATCAAACAGCACCATGCAGTAAAAACTGTGGCTGTCATTTTCTTCAAATTCTACACCGAACAGCTGCTTTTTCTCATCTGTGTCCACAGGAATCTCCATGTTGAACATATTCAGATAAGGCTGCTGCATAACAGCATCGTCGCCGCTGTCAATCACTTTGTACACCGCCATGGCCTGCACGCAGTCATCGGCAGGGATAAATCCCATTATGCCGTCTTTGCCTGTGTATACAGACAGACCGTCCCCATAGCTGTATTTCACATCAAAATAAAGTGTGGTTTTGTCCTTTGCACGGCTTTTGCCCTGTTTGAGAACAACCCTGTCCACAGTCACACTGTCTGCCGTCACACTGCCGTCATCCATAAACGGGGCCACCCCCACGCTGTCACAGTATGCCAGCAGGTCCAGCATTTTGTCGCCGGCAGTTGATACAGAAATTTCAAATGTATCTTCGCCGTCGTTGATTCTGCCCAGTTTCAGACTGTCGCCGCTTTTCAGCTTCTGCACAGCTTTTGCATCCAGGTCGTTGCCTTCTATGGTAATACTGTATTTTTTCTCTGCTATATTCATATTTATCACCTTTAATCAATAATACAGTTATTTTACCATTACAATTATACCTTTGCAATTGAATTTTTATTACATTTGCCGTATAATGAAACCAAATACGTTTCGTGAATAACTATAAAGGAGAAAACTATGGAATTTACTGTAAAACTTGCTGAATATGCTGACATTGAAGCTGCAGTTGCAGTTGAAGAAGAAACTATGGGCGGCACAGGTTATCTCCGTGATGCCTGGCATTATTTCAACAGCCTTGACGGCGGTCTGGTATGTGTTTATGACGGTGACAAAATGATTGGTATCGGCCGTTTCACAGTTCTGCCGGACGGCTCCGGCTGGCTGGAAACCCTGCGTGTTATCCCATCCTACCAGCGCAAAGGTGCAGGCAGAAAAATCTACGACAAATATGTTGAACTGGCAAAGGCAAACGGCTGTCCGTCAATGGCTATGTTTACAGGCCTGACAAATGTGGCCAGCAGCTCCCTGGCAGAAATTTACGGTCTGCGCACACTGGCACAGCACAAAGGCTGGAATCTGACAGACCTTTCCGGCGGTGATACACACAGCTTCAAGCATGTAAACTGGAAACGTGCAGAAGAACTGATTCTTCCTATGAAGGAAAAATATCACGATTATATGACCTTCAACCGCACATTCCACCACATCAATTCCGCCAATGCAAAACAGTTCGCCTGTGAAGGCAAAGTGTTTGAAGACAAGGAAAGCGGCAGCTTTATCGTATGCGGCGCCCGCTTCCAGCATCAGGTTACACTGCACATCGCAATGATGGGCGGCGACTATGACAAATGTATCGACTTTGCCATCAACTATGCAAAGGCACAGGGACTTGAAAAAATCACCTGCACAGTAGTTCTGGAAAATGAAGAAGTACAGGCAGCCCTGGCAAAACGCGGCTTTGTAATGGACAAAGGCACTATCATCACAAAAGAAGTTAAATTCTGATAATATTTACACAAAGCACCTGCTGTGGCAGGTGCTTTTGCTTTTCAAATATAAGAGAATAGTCACAATTGTTCAAATCGTTTTCTGTTTGTGATATGATAGCGGTAAAGAATATTGAGTAACAGAGGAGATTAAACATGAAAAAACTGTTTTCATTGGTTCTTGCCATATATATGTCGTTTTCACTTACAGCCTGTACAGACACCCCACAGCAGGAACAGCCGCCGGAACCCCCGGGGTATATAATTGAAAACAACACCGGTGTAAAAGACCTGTCACAACAGCAGATAGACTGTCTGAACAATTCCATCTCAGATATTACACTGCGGTCAATTATAAACAGTGAAAAGCTGGTTATGCTTGAAAAAATGGGCATCGGTATTGCTTTGTCGGAAGTGGAAAAAATTGACAATGACAATATCCGTCTTCACTTTACATTGACAAAAGACGGCAAAACCCTGCGCCTGTCTGCTGACGGAATAATGACCTACACACCCGGCACACCAAATTTTGGCAATGAAAGCCGTATGGCGAATCTGGATATTTATTGGGGCAATATTTCTGTTTCTGAAACAGAGATTATTTTCTCCACCCTTAACGGCGTTCAGTTTTACTCTATAGAAACTTTTGAACAGCTGGACAAAACCATTGATTTTCCATTTACAGATACAGAATGGTACCTGCTGGATACCATCGCCTGCGACAAAGGCTATACAGCCGCCATGGTCAGTGAAAATGCACAGTCCTTTGTGGTTTTTGACACAGAAGGCAAGCTGGCAGATAAATTTGATTTGAAAAAAACCTACCGGCATTTCTACTATATGGGCTATATAGGCCGGGATGAGATGAACAATAATCACAGGAATATGCCAATATACCTGTTGAGCAATGTGAACCTTATCTGGCTGGATAAACAGCAGACCCTGCTTGCTATAGAAAGTATGTGGGCTGGAATTGACCATAAAATGGAATTTATCTATGATGCTGCGGCAGATATGCTTTACAGCGGCAGTATATGTGTGGATTTTACACAGGATAATTATGGGGTGCAGCTTATCCGCACTGGCATACAGGGCGGGGCTTATGGCGATTATTCAGACCCTATACCCTGGATTGCCCTGCGCACAGAAAATGATAAAATCCTGGACTGCTTCACATTTACATCAGAAGAACTGGACACCACATATGCAGAACAGGAATTCAAAGTAAAAGCGGACAAGCTGTGTTCACTGGTACAGGTGGAATGTATTGACAACGCCATAGCTATGGAAATCAGCTTTATCAACAAAACTGTTACAATAAGCCGAATGGAAGACCAGCTGGAGATGAAAAATAAAATAGCCACCTATGCCACAGGTGAATATACACTTTACACAGTGGCAAGCAACGGCGGTGGGGATGTATCATACCACCAGGTTATTCTGAAAAACAATGTAAACGGAAAGACAAAATATCTGGACACCATTGGCGGTATGTACGGCGGCAACAGCGACGCAGGCTTTATGTCCAACGGCGAAGCATATATCCTTACTCCGGATTATTTCAAAATCTTTGATATGGATATGAACAACCCTGACCCTGTTTTCACTCTGGGTGAAAAATTCCCCTTTGGCAGTAACATTGATGACACAGTGGACAACCGTGTACTGCTGGCTGCCCGCCGTGACCCTGTGGCCTACACATATCTTGCTATCTATATAGAACAGCCCTATTACCCGGACTACAAATCACAGTTTTACAATAATGATGAATTTGACCTGCGTCTGAAAGACACATACAAAGTGGGCTATTTTGACTTTGAAGGCAACCTTGTCAGAGAGTATGACACCGGCGTAAACGCTGTGGTGGCCATGGGTTATGCCCCTGTGAATATGTATCTGTCACAGGGCACACAGCTTACCTTCTGGTCCTGGTTCAAACACCGGGACAACGTTTACAACCGTGGCACACTGGATCTGGAAACAGGGGTTTACACATCTGAATTCAATGCTTTTGAGTAAATTTTCCAATATTTAACTGTGAAAATTGATGATTTTTGTAGAAATATAAAATAACATAGTGTATAATTAAATAGTTATATTAAAAAAATTAAATTGAGATTATATGCAGGAGATTTCAAGTGAATTTTAACTTTGAAAATATTAAATCTACTATCAGACAATTCAATATATATCAGAAAGCAGCGGCAGCAGTGCTGGTGCTTTCAATTCCCCTGTCCATCGGTCTGGGCATCAGTGCCATCAGTGCCAACAGTGAAACAGGCAGCCCAACCAGTATGTCACAGCTGTTTTCTTCTGTTACATCATATCTTATGCCATCATCCAGCAGTCAGGAATCATCGTCTTCAAAAGCAGATGTAAAGGTTACGCTCAAACCTTCTTCTGTTGAAGAAGACCTTGAAGTGCAGATTCTGGGCGAAGACGGCCAGATGATTGTTGGGCCAGAATTCCAGCTGATTGTAAAAGGCGTGAAAAACGGCTATAACAAAACCTGGGATGTAAACGACGGCTTCCTCCGTCTTACAAAACTGCCAAGCGGCGACTACACTGTTGGCATCAAAGACAAAGACGGCTATATTATGCCGGACGAAGCTGTGAAAATCACAGTTGCCAAAAAAGTTGCCTACAAGGAAGTGGACGTTTCCGACAAGGTTGTTGACGAAAGCAAAATTGATGTTTCAAAAGAAGACGCCGCCTATGATGACCAGGTGGTTGCACCTTCCACACCTGCCCCTGTAAAGGACACAGTGGAATTTGTGGCATCTTCCAAGAAAACAGAGAAAAAAGATGTGGAAGTAATCACATACAAATACAAACCGGAAAAAATCCTGGCAGACGGCACAATGGTAAACCACGCGGGTGTTTCCAGCGGTCTGAAACCAATCACAGACAGCGAAGGCTGGCTTATCGGTGCCTACAAGGAAGAAATTCCTGCGGCTGCAGCAGAAATCAATATCATTCCGGTACAGCTTATGGCTCTGCGCGCATTTGCACTTGAAGCCTCCACACCGGAAAACAGCATTATGCCGCTGGAAGACTCTTCCGACAATTCCACACCGTCAGAAGAATCAACCACACCACAGCCACCTGAAACACCGCCACAGGATTCATCATCTGAAAGCAGTTCTGAATCTTCATCAGAAGTTTCTTCAGATACCAGTTCTGAATCATCTTCAGACACTTCTTCAGAAAGCAGTTCTGAATCTTCATCAGAAGTTTCTTCTGAATCTTCATCCGATACTTCATCTGAAAGCTCATCAGATTCCACAACATCATCAGACAGCACATCTTCATCAGATTCCACATCTTCTTCCGGTTCATCTTCAGATTCATCCGATTCTTCTGAACAGGAACCTGTAAGGGTGGAAGTGGCAATTTTTGATGAAAACGGCGAACCAATAAAAGACAGTCTGGGCAACACACTGGTAAAACTGGTTGCCACAGAATTCAAGACAACAGAGAAAAAGGATGTTACCACATATTACGGCTGGCAGACAATTGACGGCAACAAATATTACTTTGACAAAAACGGTAAAAAGGTAACAGGCACACAGACAATCCAGGGCATTACATATTTCTTCAGCGCTGACGGCAAAATGGGCAACCGTATCGGTATTGACATTTCCAAATATCAGCCAAGAATCGACTGGAAAACTGTAAAGGATTCCGGTGTTGAATTTGTAATCATCCGTGCGGGCTACCGTGGCTACGGCACAGGCGCACTGGTTGAAGACCCTTATTTCAGACAGCACATCCAGGGTGCCACATCTGTTGGTCTCAAAGTTGGTGTATATGTGTTCTCACAGGCTATCACCACACAGGAAGCTGTTGAAGAAGCATCACTGGCTCTGCAGCTGGTAAAAGGCTACAAGATTGATTACCCTATCTTCTTTGACACAGAATACTCCACATCCCGCAAGGATGGCCGTGCAGACGGTCTGTCACAGTCACAGAGAACCACCATTGCCAAAGCTTTCTGCGAAACTATCCAGAACGCAGGCTACAATGCGGGCATCTACGCCAGCAAGACATGGTTCTACTATCAGCTGGATTACTCACAGATTTCAAAATACGATATCTGGGTGGCACACTATGCATCATCCACAGACTTTAAATACCGCTATGACATCTGGCAGTATACAGGCACAGGTACCTGTGCAGGCGTTGCAGGTGCAGTAGACCTTAATATCGGCTACACAGCATATTAAAAAAACAGACGGATTCCTTCAGGAATCCGTTTTTTTGTCATTCTGTTTTTCATTTGTCATTCTGAGCGAAGCGAAGAATCGCATAATCGGTTTATTATTCTATTAACAGAATTTGTGAAAA
>JAFULT010000008.1 GCA_017483145.1 Oscillospiraceae bacterium
CAGAATCTATGACTCTATGAATATGCTGATGAACGGCGTTGACACATTTATCGTTAACTGTGTAAACGGCATCGTTGCAAACGAAGACAAATGTCATGACCTGCTTTACAACTCCACAGGTTTCGTTACAGCTCTGTGCCCGGTTCTCGGTTACAAAAAATCTGCTGAAATCGCAAAAGACTTCCTGAAAAACGGCACACCAATCGTTGAAGGTGCTCTTGCTGCAGGTCTTACACAGGAACAGCTGGATGAAATGCTGAACCCAGACAAACTTGCACGTCAGTTTGAAAAGAAATAATCAATTATTTACATAAAAGAGGTAAATTCACAATGGATAAAAGAGAAAGAGCTCTGCAGGCCCACAGAGACTGGCAGGGTAAAATTGAAGTAATTTCCAGAGCTAAGGTTACAAACAGAGATGAGCTGACAGTTGCTTACACACCAGGTGTAGCAGAACCGTGTCTTGAAATCCAGAAAGACGAAAGCCTTGCTTATGAATACACAAGAAAAGGCAACCTGGTTGCCGTTATCACAAACGGTACAGCTGTTCTCGGCCTTGGCGACATTGGCCCTGCAGCAGGTATGCCTGTTATGGAAGGCAAATGCGCACTGTTCAAAGAATTTGCAGGTGTTGATGCATTCCCAATCTGTGTAGATTCCAAAGACCCGGATGAACTGGTTAATGTTATCTACAAAATTTCCAAATCCTTTGGCGGCATCAACCTGGAAGATATCGGCGCTCCAACCTGTTTTGAAGTTGAACGCAGACTGAAAGAAATGTGTGATATCCCTGTTTTCCACGATGACCAGCACGGTACAGCCATCGTTGTATCCGCAGCTCTGCTGAATGCTGCAAAACTCAAAGGCAAACAGCCACACGAACTGAAAGTTGTTCTCAACGGTGCAGGTGCTGCAGGTATCTCCATTGCAAAACTGCTTATCGACATCGGCTTTACAAATATGACACTTTGTGATATTTTCGGCACAATCTATGAAGGCGGCCCTGCAAACACAGACGCACAGAGAGAAATGGCCAAAATCACAAACAAAGAAAAACTGGCCGGCACACTGGCAGATGCAATGAAAGGTGCTGATGTATTTATCGGCGTATCAAGAGGCAATCTGGTAAATGCAGAAATGGTTAAATCCATGAATGAAAAACCAATTATCCTTGCTATGGCAAACCCAACACCTGAAATTATGCCTGATGTTGCTGTTGAAGCAGGTGCTTACATTGTAGGTACAGGCCGTTCAGACTTCCCTAACCAGATCAACAACGTTCTTGTTTTCCCAGGCATCTTCAAGGGTGCTTTGGCTGTTCGTGCAACAGCTATCACAGAATCTATGAAGGTTGCAGCTGCAAAAGCTATTGCTTCCGTAGTATCTGACGAAGAACTGAACCCTGAATACATTATCCCGGACGTATTTGACCCACGTGTAGCAGACGTAGTAGCAAAAGCAGTTTCTGACGAAGCTATCCGTCTTGGCATCGCAAGAATCAAATAATTTATCATTACATAAGGCAAGGCTGTAAATCAGCCTTGCTTTTCTTTTGTTTATAACATACAATTAAATAAAGCCTCCCTTGTGAAAGGGAGGGGGACCACCGCAGGTGGTGGAGGGATTTTAAAACATTACGAGGACTATCTTGAAAAAATTCAAAAAAATATATATCGAAATCACAAACCAATGCAATCTTTCCTGTTCTTTCTGTCCCAAAACAAAAAGAATACCACATTTTATGTCGGTGGAAGAGTTTACGCATATAATAAATGCCACAAAGGCACACGGGGAAAACTTTTATTTTCACGTTATGGGCGAACCTACCGCACACCCTCACTTTGCAGAATTTTTAAAAATCGCAAAGGAAAACAGTGTTAAGGTAAATATCACCACAAACGGCACTTTACTGGACAGGGTGGGGGATGCAATTAAAGAATATACCCCACGCAGTGTTTCTGTTTCAATGCACAGTTTTGAAGCAAATACTCTCAATAAAGATATGCAGACTTATCTTGACAAAATAATGTCTTTCTGCAAAAAGACAATAGGCAGCGGTATCACTGTGGAACTGCGCCTGTGGAATTTTGACAGGGACAGTATTTATGACAAAAACCAGCTTAATGGCCAGATTGTTGATTATCTGGAAGAAAAACTGGAACTTGATTTTGACCTGCGTCAGTCAATAAATGAAAAATTTGACGAAATGGAAAACAGCAACAGCCGAAAATTCAATTTCCGCCTGAAAGACCGCATTTTTCTTGGTATGGCACAGCATTTTGAATGGCCGGATATCAATAAAACAGAACGATACTGCGACGGTTTCTGCTACGGTCTGCGCAATCAGATAGCAGTTCTTGCCAGTGGCGATGTGGTGCCCTGTTGCCTTGACAGTGAAGGTCATATCATACTTGGCAATATTCACCAGCAATCCCTGCAGGAGATTTTTGACGGGGAAAGGGCACAGGCTGTTTATATAGGCTTTACCCACAGAAAGGCGGTTGAACCACTGTGCCAGACCTGTGGTTATATGAAAATGTACGATAAGAAAAAATAATCAAAGGAGAAGGATTATGATTATAAAAGATATGTGTGTATTTGCCCTTGGCGAAAACAGGGAGGCAGCTGTAAAGGTGCCGCAGGGGGAAATTATTGAATTTCACACCCGCGACTGTTTCAACAATCAGATTACAGATGAAAACTATGTAATGGATGTGCTGGACTGGGACCACATCAATCCTGCCACAGGCCCTGTATACGTTGAAGGCGCAGAAAAAGGTGATGTGCTGAAAGTGGAAATTCTTGATATTGTTCTTGATGATATGGGTACAATGTGCTGTCTGCCGGAAAACGGTGTACTTGGTGCTGATATCACAGAAAATCAGGTAAAGAAAATCCCTGTAAAAGATGGCAAGGCGATATTCAATCAGTTTGAACTGCCGCTCAACCCGATGATAGGCGTAATCGGTGTGGCACCGGAAGGAGACCCTGTCCCTTGTGGCACACCCGGCAGACACGGTGGCAATATGGACAACACAAAAATTGCCAAAGGGGCCACACTTTATCTGCCTGTTTTCCACGATGGCGCTTATTTTGGCTGCGGTGATGTTCACGCCTGTATGGGAGACGGGGAAATTATGGTTTCCGGTGTGGAAATCGGTGCTGTTGTAAAAGTAAGGCTGACTGTTATCAAAGGTATTTCAATTGATAATCCACGTCTTGAAGATGCTGATAACATCTATACAATTGCTTCCAACGAAGATATTGAAAAAGCAATCTATACAGCTACAAAGGATATGTGCGGGATATTGCAGAAACATCTTGGTTACACTCTCAACGAAGCGGGAATGCTTATGAGTGCACGGGGAAATCTGCAGTTCTGTCAGGTGGTAGACCCTGAAAGAACAGTGCGCATGGCAATACCAAAAACAATATGTGACAAAATTCTGTAATATTATCAAAGCAGGCATCGCAGGATGCCTGCTTTTTTACAGCTGATATTTTTAGTGATTTTAAATATTTAATAAGGCTTAATCATAAAATATATTTATAATATAAATTAAAATAATTCATATACATAATTATAGATATGAAAAGTCTAAATATTGATTATTAAATTAATTGTATAAATGCATAATAATTTGACGGGAATTTTACATTTATTTGTGCACAAAATATATTGATAAAAAAATACTTATATAATATAATGAACCTGCGTAATTAAACCGCATATAAAGAAAGGAACGTATTATAATGAAAAAAATTATTGCTCTGGCATTAAGTGCAGTAATGGCACTTTCAATGCTTACAGCCTGTTCTTCTGAACCAGCAGTTGACGCAGGTGCAGAAAACAAATCCGCAGACATCGTGGTTATCGGTGCAGGCGGTGCCGGTATGACAGCAGCAATCCAGGCTGCACAGGACGGCGCAACAAACGTAGTAATTATCGAAAAAACAGGTATGGCCGGTGGTAATACAACAAGAGCCACAGGCGGTCTCAATGCTTCTGAAACAACATTCCAGGATAGAGACGGTATTGAAGACTCCAACCAGCTGTTCATTGATGACACAATGAAGGGTGGTAAAAATATCAACGACCTGAACCTTGTAACATACATGGCAGAAAACTCTGCAGATGCTCTGTACTGGGTAAATGACCTGGGTGCAGATCTGACAGTTGTTGGTCTGTTCGGTGGTGCAAGCGTAAAAAGAATTCATCGCCCATCAGACACATCAGCAGTTGGCCCTGTTCTTGTAAAAACACTTATGGCACAGATTGAAAAACTGAACATTCCGGTGCTTTACAACACAAAAGCAGAAGAAATTCTTACAGATGACAACGGTGCAGTTTCCGGCGTTAAAGTAACAGATGAAAACGGCACATATACAATCAACTGTAAAGCAGTTGTTGTAGCAACAGGCGGTTTCAGTGCAAACAGTGCTATGGTAGAAAAATACAATCCATCACTGACAGGTTTCGGCACAACAAACGTAGCTGCAGCTACAGGCGACGGTATTGAAATGGGCACAGCAATCGGTGCAGCAACAGTTGATATGGAACAGATCCAGACACATCCAACTGTTCACCCTGAAACACAGACGATGTACACAGAAGCAGTTCGTGGCAACGGCGCTATCCTTGTAAACAAAGAAGGTGCACGTTTTACAAACGAAATGGGCACACGTGATGTTGTTTCAGCAGCTATCCTTGAACAGACAGACGGTCAGGCATGGCTGGTATTTGACCACGCAGTAAGAACAAGCCTTAAAGCTATCGAAGGCTATATCTCTGCTGGTATCGTAACAGAAGCTGCTACAGTTGAAGAACTGGCAACAGCAATCGGTGCAGACCCTGCAACACTGAAAGCAACAATGGACAAATTTGCTGCTGATGTAACAAACGGCAATGCTGACGAATTCGGCAGAGAAGGTCTGGAACTTCCACTGACAGAAGGCAATTTCTACGCTTGTCTGGTTGCTCCGGCTATCCACCACACAATGGGCGGTCTGAAAATCAACACAGCCTGTGAAGTTCTTGGCGAAGATGGCAACGCAATTGCCGGTCTGTTTGCAGCCGGCGAAGTTACAGGTGGTGTTCACGGTGCTAACCGTCTTGGCGGTAACGCTGTAACCGACATCGTTGTTTTCGGCAGAACAGCTGGTTCTTCCGCATATGCATACCTTGCAGCAAACGGCGGCAACACAGAAGCAACAATCGTTGTTGAAAAAGAAGAAACAGCAGTGGTTCCGGAAGTTGAAGCAAACTTCAAAGACGGCACATACACAGCAGTTGGTACAGGCATCGGCGGTGATGTAGAAGTTATTGCTGAAATTAAAGACGGCGAAATCGTTTCCATCGTTCTTGGCGAACACGGTGAAACAGAAGGCATCTTTGAAGCAGCTGTTGACGGTGTAATTCCAGAAATCATCAAAGGTCAGACAACTGAAGTTGATGTAGTTGCCAATGCAACAGTTACATCCAATGCTATTATTGAAGCTGTAGAAGATATTATGGACCAGGCTGCTTAATTAGTTATCTGGTATCAATCTACTCCTGTAAAAAACACCTATGAGAGTTTCTCATAGGTGTTTTTGTTTTGCGTTATTTTAAAAATGTTTTGTAGTCTTCGTAATTTTTCTTCAGAAGATTTGGTGTGTCCAGATTGTACGGACATTTTGCGGCACACTGTCCGCATTCAATGCAGTCTTCAATCTTTTTCATCTTTGCCTGTCCTGCTTCTGAAAGGTGTCCGGCAGACGGGCTGCGGCGTAAAAGCAGGCTCATTCTTGCACAGGTATTTATTTCAATTCCCACAGGGCACGGCATACAGTAACCGCATCCGCGGCAGAAATCCCCGGCCAGCTCTGCTTTTTCCTTTTCTATATATGCCAGTCTTTCTTCGGTTAAGGCAGGTGGATTTTCGTTATAGGACAGGAACTCATCCAGCTCCCATTCTTTCTGAATACCCCATATCGGTGCCACAGGGAACTGTGCCAGATATGCATATGCCACATCTGAATGTGTAATAAGCCCGCCGGCAAGGGCTTTCATACATATAAAGCCCACATCCAGTTCATTGCACAGATGCACCAGTGCTTCTTCCTTTTCACTTGCAAGGTATGAGAAAGGGAACTGCAGTGTTTCATACAGACCGCTTTTCACAGCTTCTTCTGCTATTGCCAGGCTGTGGCTTGTAATGCCTATATGGCGGATTTTGCCCTGTTCTCTGGCCTCCAGCATTGCTTCATACAGTCCGCTTCCGTCGCCTGGTTTTGGGCAGAAAGGCGGATTGTGGAACTGATAGATATCCACATAATCTGTTTTCATTTTTTCCAGGCTGGTTTCCAGGTCTTTCCAGAATCCTTCCACTGTTTTTGCCATTGTCTTTGTGGAGATTATTATTTTTTCTCTCACATCGCTCAAAGCATTGCCTATCTTTTCTTCACTGTCAGAATATGCTCTTGCTGTATCAAAATAGTTTATGCCATTGTCATATGCCTTGCGCAGTATATGTACAGCAGTTTCCATATTCACTCTCTGCACAGGCAGGGCACCAAAGCCGTTTTTTGTAACAACAAGGTCGGTTTTACCAAGACGGATCATTTCCATAATTTACAGCTCCTTTATCATTTATCTTTGATTAAATTATATATGTTTGGATACAATGCTGGCAAGTGTTTTATTGCAGGTTAATCAGTTTTACAAATGCCATACATAAAAAAATCAATCCTGAAACATATCGGGTATAAAATATCCATTTTTCTTTTATTACTTTATTGGAAATAAAAGCGGCCACAGCCATAAGCCGGCTGTGCAGAAAGGCACTGATAAAAGCTATGATAACAATGTTGTATCCGCACATAGCCAGATAAAGGCACACCACCCCTGCATCGGCTGCTACAGACAAAGCCAGCAGATCAATGCGTTTAATCTCATTGTGCATATCGGTGATATCACTGCGCAGACAGGACATACCCAGCCCCAGCATAACGGCAACACCAAGAATATTGATATAAAACTGCAACTTTGTATATGCCAGCAGATTGCCGGCCACAGCAGCCACACAGCAGCACATAAAGATAATGCAAAATGTTCTGATAAAGTCCTTAAAACGGAATTTTACCCCCATTGTGCCAATTGTAAAGCCACATACAAACCCGTCAACACTTGCCGCCAACAGGCTTAAAAACATAAACAATAAACTCACCTCATATAATTTTACACTATATTATTCATTTGCTTTTGCCAATGTCACTGCGTATAATATAAACAGTTCTGGACAAATAAGACGAAATAGTATAAAATTATAGTTAGTCAAAACTAACCCAAAAGGAGATTGCTATGAACAAAACACTTATCGTTAACCGCAATCAGTGCGAAGAAATTCTTTCTGTTGAAAAATGTCTTCCTGCAATGAAAGATGCTCTTATTGCTGTAAGCACTAATCAGACAAAAATGCTGCAGCGTTTTATGATAAGACACGAAAACGGAAATTCGCTGGCAAATATGCCTGCATCACTTGGCACACAGGATATGACCGGTGCAAAAATTATTATTTTCCCAGGCCCGGCAACTGCAAAAGCAAAAACACAGCAGGGTATTATACCGCTGTTTTCCATAGAAACAGGCGCTCTTAAAGCTATTATTGATGCAGAACTTATTACAGTTGTGCGCACAGCGGCTACCAGCGGTGTGGCTACAGACGCACTGGCAAGAAAAGACAGTTCTGTCCTGGCAATTCTTGGCTGTGGCAAACAGGGCAGGGCACATGTGCAGGCTATGCTGGCAGTGCGTGATATAAAGACAGTATATATGTGGGACCTGTATCTTGAAACTGCAAAGGCAGCATGCGAACTGCTCAAAGTGCAGTACCCGGCAGTTGAATTTATCCCTTGTGAAACAGCCAAAGAAGCTGTTGTAAATGCAGACATCATATGCACAACTACACCGGGTAAAACAGAAATTCCTGTTCTGCTGGGCAGCTGGCTGAAACCCGGTGCTCACATCAATGCAGTGGGCACCTGCACAGCAGCAGGACGTGAACTGGATGCTGATGCTGTGGCAAAATCCACAATATTTACAGACTGGAATGAAGCAGTAAACCGTGATGCAGGTGATATTCTTATGGCTATTGCAAAAGGTGAACTGGATGCAATGCCGCATCTGACAGAAGTGGGCAATGTGCTTTCCGGTGCTCATCCGGGCAGAACAGACCGGGAAGAAATCACAATGTTTGAATCTGTTGGTATTTCTGTAGAAGATATTGCAGCTGCAAATATGATTTATCTCTATGCAAAAGAAAACAATATCGGCACCTGGCTTGAAATTTAAACAAAATAAAACACACTGTGGTTTCACAGTGTGTTCTTTTGTTTTCTGTATTTTTCCAGCCTTACGTGCTGCTCTTCATCCGGTGCGGATATGCCGTTTTTGTAATCATATCCCATTTTCTGATAAAAGCCTACAGCAGTAATTGATGCAGGTATCTCAATTCTTTCAGCACGCAGGAAGTATTCGTCTTTTTCCAATGTTTCTATCAGCTTTCTGCCCACACCCTTGCCCTGGTAATCGGGGTGTACAAAGATTGTCAGCAGTATACTTTCTGTTTCACTGCCCCAGAAGCCTGCAATTGCACCACAAGCTATAATTTTTTCATCATCGCAGATAACATACATGTGGCTGTTTTCCCGTCTGTCAATCAGTATGGGCGGTGTCAGCTGTGCCACAGTGTCTTCTATAAACTGCCGTGAATAATCCTTTATGTTTACAGTGCGCAAAGTGTGTGCAATCATTTCAAAGGTTTTCTCCGCATCAGCTTTTCTGAATCTTCTTATAACCATAGGCCCCTCCTTACAGTTTTTTATTAATAGTAACATATGGAATTGCATATTGCAATAAAAAAGGAAGGGGGTGCCCTTCCTTGATTTTAGTTAAACATATTCACTTTTCGCAGATCTCTGTCAGTCAGGAATGTTTCACAGTTGTACAGGAACAGGATTTCATCATAATCGTGTTCTGCAATAAACCGGTCAAGCCCCATAGTGATATAGCGCATATCAAAGATGTGTATTTCTTCAAAGTCAGCAACCATATATGGAATAAAGCAGTTTGCATAGCTGTCTTTGATAATCATAACTTTGCCTGTGCCATTGCCTTTGATTGTGGCATAGCCAGGATTGCCGCGGGTGAACATTGCATATTTGTCACGTACTTCCAGCTTTTCTTTTTCATAAATGCTGTCAGCCACGTCATTTATCACAATATCAGCATCAATGTCAATATAGCTCAGTACATCAGACTGTACATTGTATGTTTTTGATTTTGAATAATGAGTACCAAGAAACTCCGGCACATCAATCATTGTGTAATTGTCAACGGATGTGTAATCTTTACCGATAGCCTGCATATATGCTTCATAGCCGTAAAATGCACCCAGGGTTGTCCAGTGGTGGTCTGTGCGGTAGTAGATGTATTCGTCTGTGTGTGCACCCAGTGCGTCACGGACATCAATCAGCCTGCCGTTTGCAATGTTGTCGGCAGCATAGGACAGAATATATTCTGTATCAATTATCGGGCTGCCGTCTGTCACTTTGTCTTTCATAACACCCGGTGCAGTAGGCGCCAGTAAGAATTTAACATTTCTATCGGAATGTCTTTCGATAAAAGCATTTACAGCATCCACATTGTCTTTCATCTGTGTATAATCAGTTGTCACAAATTTTGTGAACTGATATCCATCCTTGCCATAGACAACACCATTGTTTTCGGTTTTGCCCAGCAGTGATTCACAGATACTTTTCAAAGAAATCCAGCTGTCACGCA
>JAFULT010000059.1 GCA_017483145.1 Oscillospiraceae bacterium
GCATTGTGGAAAAAATATTGTCTGTATGCAGGTAGATACAGGCCAGCAGCACACCGGCCCCAAAAACCGGGATAAAGCTCTGCACCTGTGTGTGCATAATTGTGAAAACCAGTGCGGAAGCCAGCACGGCAAACTTTCTGACGCTGCGCTGGGCGCCGGAATGACAGATATTATAGCTGGATGCATATACGATTCCTGTCCATTTATCCATATTGTTAAATTACAATATAAGTGGTAAAATAACAGTATATTACTTGTTTTGCGGAGATAAAAATGAAAATCCCACTTAAATACCGTTTTAATGTAATAGGTGGCGGACTGATAATATTTGTGCTTATCAGAATGCTTCTGCCACAGGTTTACCACAGTATGTATCCGGCGGGGAATATGGTGGTGCAGCTGCTGGTGTACAGTGTTACACTGGTGCTGTCCTGCCTTGCGCCTATAGCCTTTATAGAAAATATGTGTCATTTCCATCCCGTGCTGTTTTCCGGCAGGAAACCACAGCCTGTCCACGGCATATATGCTGCTTTCGGCATGCTGTTTTTCACTGTTCTTTCCATTGTGAACAGCATACTGCTTATAGGGCTGGAAAAACTGGGCATAGTTTTCCCGCCAAATGAACTGAACCCGGTAAACACAGCTTCTGAATTTGTGCTGTACTTTATTTTTGCCGCTGTTATACCTGCAGTTGTGGAAGAACTGTTTGTCCGCGGCATTGTGCTGAATCTTCTGCTGCCAAACGGCAGAAAATTTGCCGTGCTGGCCTCCGCACTGGTTTTCACAGTTATGCACACACAGGTGCAGAGCTTTATCCCGGTTTTTGGGGCCGGTGTGCTGCTGGGCTGTATCTACCTGCATACAGACAATATTTTTTCCACAATGCTGCTGCATTTTATAAACAACGCCTATTCATTTATAATGCTGTATATGCAGCAGAGGGTAAACGGCATTTCTTCAATGGGCTTTGCCTCTTTTGTGATGATGTTTATTATCGTAGGCGGCATATCTGCCGCAATGTGGCTGAAAAGAAACAATACAGACCTGCTGCGGCCGTTGCTGGACACAGGCAGAAATTCAAAACTTTCCAGAATGGTGGCCAGTCCTGTGATGGTGCTGGGGCTTTTCAGCTGTCTTATGGCTGTGGGGGCACAGCTGTATGCAGACCTGGCTTTGTAAAGGAGAATTATGGCACACAGAGATTTTATGCTGCGCGCGGTGGAGCTGGCACAGAAAGCCTATGATATGGGCGAAGTGCCTGTGGGTGCCGTGGTGGTGAAGGACAATAAAATAATCGGGGAAGGGTACAATTACCGCGAAACCGCCCAGACCGCCCTTGGCCACGCGGAAATAATGGCCATAGAAGCCGCCTGCAGAACACTGGGCAGCTGGCGACTGGAAGGCTGCACCCTGTATGTCACAATGGAACCCTGCATAATGTGCACAGGCGCCATTATCAACAGCCGCATCGAAAGGGTGGTTTATTCCCTTATTGATTTCAAGGCCGGCGGTCTTGGCGGCATTACTGACCTGAACAGTATCGGGCTGAACCACAGTGTGGACACCATAATGGGCGTGTGCGAAATGGAAAGCGCCCGGCTGGTGGACAGGTTTTTCAAAGAACTGCGCGAAAAGAAAAAGAAATAAAAAGAGCACGGCAATGCCGTGCTTTTGGTTTATGTATAGGTAACCGCCCGCAAAACGGGACGGGAAACCCGTCCCCTACGACTGTCATTCCGGGCGCCGCAGGCGGAGGAATATTTGCAGCAGAAGTGCGATGAAAACAAGTACTCTGCAGAAAATAACAGAGCAAAGATTTTTCGGGCATGACTACCCCAGACAGGTTGTCATCCGGGTGTATATTCAATCCCTTTTCACCGGGGATGACAGCGTGAAATTTCTGCGCTTTTTATCTCAGTGTTTCCTGATATTCCTTGCTCAGGTCCATCATTGTGCGGAACAGTTCCAGAGCATACTGGCGGAATTCGTCAGTTGTGCTGTCAGCCACTTTCTGCAGAATGGCTTCTTCTCTTTTTCTGTCCAGAGTCGGCAGGCCGTTGGCTTTTTTGTACCGTGCCACCTGTGCAGAAAGTTCCATTCTTTTCACAAACAGTGCCAGCATTTCATCATTGATGGCGCTTATTTCTTTTCTGATCAGGTCAAGATTAAGATTTTCCAATTTTTATATCCTCCCAATATTCTTCCAGTGTAATATCGTTGTCCATAATGTAATGTGCCACTTCTTCGCCTACATATCTGTAGTGCCAGGGTTCGTACACAATGCCTGTCACGGCTTCCTTTGTTTTCGGATAGCGCAGGATAAAACCATAGTCGGCACAGTTTTCCACCAGCCAGTTAAACAGCGGGTCGTCTTCAAAATACTGGTCCAGCTGGCCTGTGTAACCCACATTTACAATGTCCACCACCAGACCCAGATTGTGTTCGCTGGTGCCCGGTATGGCCACCCATTTGGCGGCTTCTGTTTCTGCCGCCTGCTGTGCATAGCCCATATTCAGATATTCGTTCACCTTGTTGGTGTACAGCATTTTCTGATAGCTGATTGTGCGGTGGGCACTTCTTATCAGCACAGGGTGCCCTGCGTCTGCGGCGGCCTGCAGCATTGCTTCCAGATGTTCCACTGCGCGCACATCAAACATATAGTCTGTTTTCACGCCGTTGTTCACAATGTTTCTTGTCTGCACATCGTAATCTTCGCCCAGCGGGTTTTCCCGGTTTACCAGCAGTGTGTAATCATTTGGCTGTGGTATCCGGGGCATTTCCGGTGTGGGCCCCGGGGTAACCACAGGGTCCGGTGAAGACTGTGGCTGTGATGATTCCACACCCCGGCCTGTCACAAGACCAATCAGCCCTTTTGCCGCAAATACAACCAGCAGAATACACAGTATCAGCATTGCTGTGGCTTTTATCCTTTTTTTCATCAGGCGTTTTTTTCTTCTTTTTCTTGCTGCTTCTCTGTTGCTCATAATGCGCCCTTTCTACTCCAGCTGTCCCATACAGAACATCACCAGGCTGGCCCCTGTTACGGCGGCGGTTTCACAGCGCAGTATGCGGCTGCCCAGCACAATGTTTATTGCGCCCTGTGCCACCATCCGGTGGGCTTCCTTCTGTGAAAAGCCCCCTTCGCTGCCTATTACAATTGCCACATTTTCCCGGTGGGAGAAATCAATGTTTTTAAGACTGTCACTGCCGTGTTCGTAGAAAAGTATCACCTTGTCATACTCTTTCAGCTGTGGCAGTATTTCTTTGAAGGTGGCTGTCTTTTCCACCACCATAGGTGCACTGCGGCCGGACTGCTTGCAGGCTTCGTCGCTTATCTTCTGCAGGCGGCCGGTTTTGCTGTCATCTTTTTTGCTTTTCTGTGCCACACAGTATTCGCTGACAAAAGGTACCAGACGCACAGCGCCCAGTTCGCACATTTTCTGTGTGATAAATTCCAGTTTGTCGCTTTTTGGCAGAGCCATATATACTGTCAGCTTTTTTGTGGGTTCGGCAGGGTTTTTCTCTTTTGAAATTATATCAAAGGTTATTTCATCCCTGTTTATTTCCACTGCCTTTGCAGTGTAGTCCCAGCCGTTTCTGTCGGTGAGAATCACCTGGTCACCGGCTTTTATGCGCATCACCTTTACAAGATGTGCTGCTTCCGCCCCGGTTACCGTGGCGGTGGTTTCATTCAATGTTGTCAAAAAATATCTATGAGCCATATGTTTTGTTGTAGA
>JAFULT010000060.1 GCA_017483145.1 Oscillospiraceae bacterium
CCGTCTGCTTCACCGATGTATTCGTTTGGAGCAAGCTGGTCTTCTGCTGGTTTTTCGTCAACAACTGGTGCTGCCATGAAACCAAAGTGAATGTTCAGCAGTTCTGCTGCTTTTCTTGCAACGTCAGCTGTTACACCGCCACAACGGCGTTTGCGGATAGGGTCTTTTCTTTCTACGCCTGCAGCTGTCATAAATGCTGTGATAGAATCCAGACAGTTAATAGATACAGAAACAGTCTGTACTGGAGCTGGAGCTTCTGGCTGGTAGATTGGCAGTGGTGTAGATGTGTACCAAGCGTTAAGTTCTTTTGTAAGTTCTCTTGCATCATCTGGGCCAAGAACAAGACCAAATACACCCAGGGCACCACCCATAGCACCACACAGAGAAGCCGCCTGGTAACCTTCTTTACCGTTTGCAAACATTTCTGCTGGAATGTATGTAAATGGTGCGCCTACTTTTTCAGACAGTTCTGTCAGCAGTGCTTTAGCAACACCATAGCAGCAACCGTTTTCAAAGTAACCTTCGTAACCGATTTTTTCTACTCTGTCCAGGTCAAATTCGCAGCATGGATATGGGTATGCTGGAATTTCTGGTTCCTGAATAACAACTTCTGGTTCCTGTGCGCAACCGATCATAGATGTACCGAGAACTGCTGCTGTACCAACCAGCATAGATGATTTCTTAAGGAAATCACGACGTGATTCTTTCATTGACATAATAAGTCTCTCCTTTTCTTACATAGATAAATCTATATATTGTGTTACATAAATATATCAGTACTTTTATATCGATATATTTTCTTCCATTATATGCCTTTATTCTATTAAAGTCAAATAAATGAAAATTTTGTAACTTTTTGTTTACACTTTCCCCAACTTGAAATGTATGTGCAGAATTTGCTATAATTAATTTATAGTACAAGGAGGTGTTGATATGGATAACAAAGCAATCACTGCCGGTGTGAGAATCGGCGGGTTGAACGACAGGACTGAAATCAAAATATTGCTGTGCTATCTGCTGTCAGCACTGGGGCAGCCTATCACACAGAACCAGCTGATAGAAGTTGTGTGCGGCCAGGAACTGGTAAATTATTTTGAAATGCAGAGCGCACTGCAGCATCTTCTGGATCAGAAACTTATAAAGGAAGATGAAAACGGATATTCCATTCTGCCTGAAGGAAAAGAAATTGCACGGCAGCTGGAAAACGTGGTATCTGCCACTGTAAGGCGCTATGCCTATACAATGGCTGTAAATATCCTGCAGTATGAAGCACTGAAAAAACAGCACAAAATTGAAATCTCCCCTGTTGACGGTGGCGGATACAATCTGAAATGCTCTATTGAAGATGATAATTTCACAATTTTTTCTTTGAATATTTTTATGCCGGATAAAAAAAGCGCTGAGTTTGCCGGTGAACAGTTTATCCTGAAGGGACAGGATATTTTCAGGTGCGTACTTGGTATAACAACAGATACACCAAGTATGTATAAGGATTTTCTTGAAAATAAATAAAAAATTCCGCTGTGGCATTACAGCGGATTATTTTTTGCATAAAAAATCCCCGTATGAAAATACGGGGATTTTTCTTAACATAATTTAAGACTATGTATATATCTGTATAGGATATTAGCCAAGGTCTGTTGTAGATGTGATGTTAACTTTGCCTGATTTAATGCAGTAGTTGGAGTACCAGAAGATAAATGCTGTTGCTGCAACTGTACCGATGATAAGAGGCATTGTCAGAGACATCAGTGAGAATACACCTGTCAGCAGAGATGCAACGATGGAAACCCACATCATCAGTCTGTACATACCGGCAGAAATGTTAAGACCTGTATTAGCCCATTCTGTTGGGTACTGTTCTGGCAGTTTCATAGCTCTCAGGTTAACAATAACACCAAGAACCATACCTGGAACCATAATCATAGCAACGATATCGTCCAGTGAGAAACCGAAGATAACAGGAAGAACTGCACCAACAGCCATAACTACCATAACGTTTGATTTTTTCATCATAGATTTAGGCAGCCAGCCGTCCTGTGCGATACCCTGGATAAGTGGAGCATAACCTGTTACACCACCCAGCAGAGCTGTACACAGAGAAGCCATAGCACCGCCAATGATAAAGAAGATAAACAGAGCACCTGGCAGAACCATACGTGCAAGGTCACCAAGGTTAGCATATGCTACAGTGCTGTGTGAGCCAAGACGTGAACCTACAAAGCCCAGAAGAGCGTAGATTGTAGCACATGCGATAGAAGCGATAAGCCAAGCCTTTGGAATGTTTTTCTTTGGATTTTCTGTTACCTGAGCCATATTGATGATGTTAGAAATACCATCACATGTGAAAGACATCAGAGCGATAGCCATAACAAAGCTGCCGATACCATCAATCATAAATGGTTCGCCTGCATAGAGGGCAGCAGTGTTGTTTTTGCCGATAAACATCATACCAAATACGATAAACATACCCAGTGTAACGATTTTGGAAATACCCAGGAAGTTCTGGATTCTTGCAAAGATGTCAACACCTTTTGCACCGATAAAGAAGAACAGTGCCAGATAAGCGCATGCAAGTGGTTTCTGGAAATTAGCTAATGCAGGAATGAGTGTAGCTGTATAGCTTGCCAGAGAGATGCCGAATACTGAGAATGAGAATGCAGAAACAAGAGTTGTAAGTGCAGAAACACCTGTCAGCATTGGAGTCAGGATAAGAGCCTGCTGTGAGTACATACCACAGGACAGTGAGAACATGGATGACATGATAACCATTCTAACCTGCTGTGACATTTTGAAAATCATAGCAATGATAAATGCCAGCCATACCATACGACCGGAGTAACCGATACCAACACCCAGCATTGAGAAAATACCGGCGCCGATACAGCCGCCCATGCCCATGAACACAAGGTCCATAAATGACATTTTCTTTTCGTTCATAATTTTTCTCCTTATAGAAAGTATTTAACGATTTGACAACCCGTTTTTCATTGGTTTGATTGTCAAACTATTAACTGTATGTTATCACATTTTTATAAGCTTATAGGATTTTAAAAGATTTTGCGCTAAAACTCCAATTCCATTTCAATATTTTACAGTTTCTGTCACTGAATATTTATGTTTAGGGATAAAAAGTTATTCTGTATATGGATGTCAGATAATGTTTATAACACAGAAAAACCGTGTATTGTAATTCAATACACGGTTTTATTATTATTCAAATTTCAAATTTTCCAGAATATAACTGACAATATATTCTATTCTTTCATCCTGTTCTGTAACTTTCAGATAGCCCAGCATACATTCAAAACCGGTGGATGCACGGTATTCTGCCACGGAAGCATGTTTTGCAACACTGGCTTTGCTGGCGTTCTGTCCCCTTTTTGCCCACGCAGATTCTTCTTCTGTAAGCATATCCTTTATCAGTTCCAGCGCCATAAACTGGCCGTGGGCACTGACATATTTTACAGTCATTTTGTTGAGTACATTAATGTTGTATCTTTTGCTTTTTACAAAATGCTCACGGATTGAAAGTGAGTAAACAGCATCTCCCACAAACGCAAGTGAAAGCGGAGACTGCTCTCTGATGTCAACCATATTAACCTCTGATTAAAATACAAATTCAAATTCAAAATCTTCAATTCTGATGGTGTCGCCTTCTTTAACACCCATTTCTTCCAGCTTGGCAATAATGCCGCTGTCACGCAGACGGCGCTGGAAATACTGCAGACTGGAGTAGTCGTCAATATCGGATGTGTTCAGCAGGTCAACCAGCCACTGAGCATCAATGTTGAATGCACCATCATCACTGCGGAAGATTGTAAAGCTGTTGCCATCGATGTCTTCTGTAGGAACAAAGTATTCCGGTTCATAGACAGTAACAGGCGGCAGTTTCTGCAGTTCGTTGTAAACAGTCTGAACCAGACCGTCAAGACCCTGGCGGGTTGCAGCAGAGATAACAAACAGCTGTATACCCTGTTCTTCACAGAAATCCCTGAAGCGCTGAATGTCTTCCTCTGTAGCAACATCAGATTTGTTTGCAACAGTAATCTGAGGACGTTTTGCCAGTTCTTCACTGAAGTTTACCAGTTCCCTGTTGATGAGTTTGAAATCTTCAATAGGGTCGCGGTATTCAGAACCGGAAACATCAACAACGTGCAGCAGCAGACGGCAGCGTTCTACATGACGCAGGAAGTCATGGCCAAGACCAACGCCTTCGCTGGCACCTTCGATGATGCCGGGAATGTCGGCTGCAACAAATGAGGCTTCTTCGTCAACTCTTACAACGCCAAGAACAGGAGAAAGAGTTGTGAAATGATAGTTTGCAATTTTTGGTTTTGCAGATGAGATTGTGGAAATAAGTGTGGATTTGCCTACATTAGGGAAACCGATAAGACCAACATCTGCGATAAGTTTCAGTTCCAGTGTTACATCCATTTCCTGACCACGGAAGCCGGGTTTTGCAAAGTTTGGAATCTGACGTGTAGCTGTGGCAAAATGCTGATTACCCAGACCGCCTTTGCCGCCTTTTGCTATAACATAGTCTTTTTCTTCTGAAATATCAGCAATAACCAGACCTGTTTGTGCATCTTTGATAACTGTGCCGATTGGCACTTTGATTATTAAATCTTCAGCAGATTTGCCGGACTGTCTTGCGCCGCGGCCATCTTCACCGTTTGGTGCAACATATTTGCGTTTGTAGCGGAAATCCATCAGTGTGGACAGGTTTCTTTCGCCACGGAACACAATATCGCCGCCTCTGCCGCCGTCACCGCCGTCAGGACCACCCGCCGCAACATATTTTTCACGGTGAAAAGCAACTGCGCCATTACCGCCGTTACCTGCTTTTATATGAATTCTGGCAATATCAACAAACTGAATAGCCATAATTTACACCTCGCTTTCGTTGAGTAAAACTGAATACTGTTTACCGAAAAGTCTGTCATAGTTCATCATCTTAATACTGTCTGAAATATGAGCAGGTTTTTCATCATATATTTTACCATCCCTGTCACACCATATACCTGCATATTCATTATCTACAGGCATTGTCTGCATCTGTTTGTACAGGTACCGCTCATATTCTCCGGATGGCAGGCCATAGCTCTGGCTGGCCAATGCCCACAGATTATAAGGAGAAACCAGCGGCCAGTATTCTCCGCCCATATCTCTATGATTTGACCATATAATAAATGGTGTGGTGTGTGATGCTATGTATTTTTCTTTGTCTGTCATACTGTTGTATGAAGATATTTCGTTCAGGCTTTCTGTAGAAAAATCAGGAAGCCCTTCTATATTGTAACTCTGATGGTCGCCATAGAGAATTATTACCACTTCCCTGTCAACCTGTTCAAAGTAATCATAAAGTCTTTTTATTGCCATATCTGTCTGGCGCATATAGCTGGCAAGTATACCCATACCATCTGTAAAAGACCGGCTATATCCTGTATCCGTAAGATATACCCTGTCAGTTATATTTTCCTGTGACATATTCATATGGTTCTGCATTGATACGCCGTAAAGGAAAATATTGTCTGCTCCTGTGGCCACATATTCTTCATATTTTTCAATCATTTCTTCCACATGGCTGATATCACTGATATAGTTGCCATAAGTGGCTGTATTGGAATATGTATCCATAAACTTTGAGCCATCAAAACCCATATTATTGTATGCATTTACACGGTTGTAAAGCTGTGATGTGTATGCGTGCATTGCATATGTGCTGTAATCTGCAGCTTTCAGGCCATGAACAAATGATGGTAATTTATCATTGCCATATACGTTCATATATGACAGAGCCTCTGTGTAATATGTGGTGTTTATCTGATTGAGAATATTGAATTCCACATCAGCTGTGCCGCCACCATATTTGAATGACAGCATATTGCCGTAAACAGCTCTTTGTGCAACTGCGTTGTAATTTTCATTGATGGAATCTGTAAATTCAAGACCGAACAACGAATTCGGATCAAAATATGATTCCAGCAGAATAAGAATTACATCCGGTGTTGTCTGTTCTTTTGAAGGCATTTCTGCTTCAGACAGCACCTGCACAACCCGTTCCTGACCATAATTGTCCGGTGCAGGCACAACTGTACTGTTTACGTAAAATAAAAAAGCTGTATGGAATGTATTGGAATAATATATATCTATCGGATTCATATTCTCATAAAAACCCATATTTTTGTAATGCTGTGTGTTTAAAACATAATTATTCCAGTAAAAAACTGCAGATACAGCAAAAACAGCTGCTGCAATCATATTTATATAATATCTGTTCTTTATTTTTGGTAATGTAAACAGTGCTGAAAAGATAATTGCTGCTGCAAGAATAATCAGAGACATAATCATGGCAGGGGTAAGAGAAATATTGAACTGAGAAACCATATCTCCTGCTGCTGAAGCAAAAACTATGTCTGATGGGAAAAGAGCTTCACCCCTGAAATTGGTTTTGAAAAAATGTGCCGCAGCACCAAAAACAGAGATTCCGCCCGCCACAAGATATGCCAATGCAACCTTACGTGTAGCAAATGTAATTACCGCCGATACCAGCAACATTATAACATACCCTATTGATGCAATTTTCCATTTTGGCAGAACATATCTGAGTGCCACTACAAGACCCTGTCTGAGTATATAATTTGACAAATATATACAAAGGGCAGGACAAAGTATAAGCAGCAATAAAGTCATAACATAATTGACCTTTTTGTTTTTCAAAATGTTTTTAACCATTATATCTCCTAAAAACAAAACCCGAACTTGCTGAAAGTCCGGGTTGATTGTCAACTTATTTAGCGTAAACGCTTACCTGTTTTTTATCACGGCCCAGTCTTTCAAATCTTACTGTACCATCGATAAGTGCGAACAGTGTGTCATCGCTGCCACGACCTACATTTTCACCTGGGTGAATGTGAGTGCCTCTCTGGCGAACGAGGATGTTGCCAGCTTTAACAACCTGACCATCTGCTCTTTTTGCACCAAGTCTTTTTGATTCTGAATCACGACCGTTCTTTGTAGAACCAACGCCCTTCTTATGTGCCATTATTCAATTCCTCCCTTATGAAAATTAACCAACAATGTTTGTGATTTCAACTTTTGTGTATGGCTGTCTGTGGCCCATTCTTCTTGCAGAACCTTTTTTAGGTTTGTATGTGAGAATGTTGATTTTTTTGCCTTTGCCATTTTTGATAACTTTAGCTTCAACTTTAGCACCTTCAACAACAGGTGTGCCAAATTTAGCGTCAGCACCTTCGCCTACGAACAGAACTTCTTCAAAAGTTACAACGTCGTCAGCCTGTGCTTCGAGTTTTTCGATGAATACTACATCGCCTACGCAAACAGCGTACTGTTTGCCACCAGTAACAAATACTGCTTTCATTTTTTTACCCTCTCATTAAATAAGTCTCGCTGAACCAGGTGTATATATCAATTTATATATAACTTAAAATAACCATTTACATGCGGCTCAAATATAATAACATAAATCAATAGTAAAAGTCAATAACAAATCTTTAATTTTTTCGCTGTTTTAAACAGTTTTCTGCACTTTTTATTGTGTTTTTCAGAAGGTTGGCCCTTGTCATAAGACCAACGCCGCCAGGTACCGGTGTGATTTTGGAAACCACGTCAATACAGCTGTCAAAATCAGCATCACCGCACAGTTTGCCGGCTTCATTTCTGTTGATACCCACGTCAATTACAACTGCACCGGGTTTCAGCATATCACCTGTAAGGAAGCCTGCACGGCCTACTGCAACGATTACAACATCTGCATTTCTTGTTTTTTCTGCAATGTTTTTTGTTCTTGAGTGGCAGATTGTAACTGTAGCACTTCTCTGCAGTGCAAGTACAGCAACAGGTTTGCCAACGATGTTGCTGCGTCCGATAACAACCACATCCTTGCCTTCAAGGTCAACACCTGCATAATCCAGCATATCAAGACAGCCCTGTGGGGTACATGGGGTAAAGCAGTCTTTGCCGATGTTCATATTGCCGACATTGATCGCTGTAAAACCGTCAACATCTTTTTCCGGAGAGATTGCATTGATAACGGCATATTCATTGATATGTTTTGGCAGAGGCAGCTGCACAAGGATGCCGTGAACAGAATCATCCTTGTTCAGTCTGTCAATTTCTGCCAGCAGTTCAGCCTGTGAAACTGTGTCCGGCATTGCTATATTATCAGAAATGATACCGCATTCAGCACAGTCTTTGTGTTTGCCTTTCACATATGTAAGGCTGGCCGGATTTTCGCCAACAATAATAACGGAAAGTTTTGGGTAAATGCCTTTTTCATTAAGGGAAACAACCTGTGCCCTTACCTGTTCTTTTATCTGTGCGGAAACAATTTTGCCGCTGATAATTTTGTTATCCATTTTGCTCTCCTTTACTGTTCTTATTTATTTTTACATAATTATAAACAATAGTGATAACAGCCATGGAAACTGTTACTACAGCTATAATCTGGCTGGTGCGCAGACCACTGTTTGTGGCAAGGCTGTCTGTACGCAGGCCTTCAATAAAGAAACGGCCAAAACCATACCAGGCTGCAGACATACACAGCTGTTCACCTTTGAATTTTCGTTTATTGAAA
Source organism: Oscillospiraceae bacterium (assembly GCA_017483145.1). Lineage (GTDB taxonomy): Bacteria > Bacillota > Clostridia > Oscillospirales > Ruminococcaceae > RGIG3102. The sequence continues at coordinate 8,600 of JAFULT010000060.1, forward strand.
TGTGTATAGAGAATTATAAAACCGATGGCACACCATACGGATTCGTACAAAAATGTGGGGTGTACAGGCATATTCGGGTCTACTGTTATCCCCTGCCGTGCCAGAGAAGGCGCCACACGGGTAAGATATCTTGTGGTGCTTTCACTTATCATACCGAAAAGGCCGTCTGTGTTGGTGCCGAAAGCTTCCTGATTCATAAAGTTCGCCCAGCGGCCAAAGGTCTGGCCGAAAAGAAAACCTGTGAAAATACAGTCTGCAGCATCAAGATAATTGATTTTCTTCCATTTGCAGATAAACCAACCGGATACAAGACCTGCAATCAGACCGCCGTAAATACCTATACCACCATCGCGCAGATTTATCATGTCCCATAAACTGTTATATTCAAACGGAGCAAATGCAACATAATAGGCGCGTGCACCGATAATTCCACATACTGCACCGACCATAATTGCGTCAAGAAAATCATCATCATTTATTCCGATTCTTTTCCCAAGGTGCATTGCAACAAAGGCACCTGTGATAACCGCTGTTGCAAACAGGATGCCGTACCAGTAAATGTCAAAGCCGTTTATGGAAAAAGCAACACGGTTAATAGTTACTTCTATACCCAGATTAGGAAACTGTACATGATTAATCATTGTCAGCCTCCATTGGCATTACTTTAAATACTGTGCGTTTGTCTGCACGGAACATACTCTGCAGCTGTGTATTTACATCGTCCAGGGTGATTTTGCTCAATGTTTCCAGCGCTGTGTATGCTGTTCTGCCTTTGAAATGGGCTGAAGCAATGCTGGTAGCAACTTCTTCAACATTTTCAAAGTCTACAATCATACTGCCGTACATGGAATTTTTGCTTGTAAGGAAATCTTCTTCATTTACACCGTTTGCTTTCAGGTCTGCTATGGCATCTTCAATTTCTTTTTCCAGTACATCCGGATATGCTGTTTCCCCGGAAATAATTGTGGCATAGTAGTCTGTTCCGGAGAAAATTTCACCTTCAAATGTGCCGTTTACAATATTGAGATCATACAGTTTGTTGAACAGCTTGCTGGTGGAGCCGGACAGAACATCCATAATAATTTCACCGCACAGTTCTTCCCTGATTGTAACAGGATTGGACATTTTTTCTTTGTAACCCACCGCAATAAGCGGAACTGAAACAGGCATATTAATGCTTTTTTCTGTATAGTTGATTTCGTCCGGTTCTTCTGTTGTAATTCTTTCAACTTCCAGTGTTTCATATTTGAAACCCGCCCTGTCGCAGGCAGCCAGAACTTTGTCCACTGTGATATTGCCTGCCACTGACAGGAACATCTGTGACGGAGAATAGAATGCTTTTGCACAGTCATACAGCATTTTATCAGTGATATATGAAATACTTTCCACTGTGCCTGCAATATCATCGCGGACTGTATGGTTTACAAACAGACCTTCCAGCACACCAAACAGCAGACGCCAGTTTGCGCTGTCGTCATACATTTTGATTTCCTGGCCGATAATGCCCTGTTCCTTTTCCACAGTCTGTGGTGTGAAATAAGGTGTGGTAACAAAATTCATCAGGATATCAAGTGATTCCTCCACTTTGTCTGTGGCTGTAAAAATATAACAGGTTTTGTCAAAAGAGGTGAATGCATTGGCATTTGCACCTGTTTTGGCATATTTGTCAAATGCGTCACCGTCTTCATTTTCGAACATTTTGTGTTCAAGAAAATGGGCAACACCGGCAGGAATATCGTATCTCTGGCCGTTCATAACAAAACTTCTGTCCACAGAGCCGAAGTTTGTGGCAAAAACAGCGTGCACAGCGTTGTAGCCCGGCATATTGTAGCAGGCAATCTGCAGACCGCTGTCTGTCTTTATAAGCTGATAGCTTTCATTCAATATATTGTTTCTGATTTCTGACATAGCTTTTCCTTTATTTAGATATTGTATATACAACATTGAGGTTAAGCAGTTTAAGAACATTTTTTATATCCTGTGCTGTAACCTTTTCAACCTTTTCCATAACCATTTCCGGTGTCATGGATGTGCCGCGGATAGCTTCGTTAAGATACCAGGCTTCCAGACCGTGAAGACCGTCGTAATTGGATTTAAGGCTGTTTATAATAATCATTTTTGTCTGACGGATTTCTTCGTCTGTAATTTCGCCTTCTATCATATTCTTCAGTTCAACCTGCACTGCATCGATTGTGCGCTGTGTGTTGTGATGTTCAACACCGGAGTCAACGCTCATACTGGAAGTGAAACCATTGAAACCTGCTGCACAATAGTAGCATAAAGACTGTTTTTCCCTGACATTTTTAAACAGTCTTGATGATGCTGTTCCACCAAAAAGTGCACTTGCAATAAGCATATGATATCTTTCTTCCTCATCAAGAAGCCTTTCTGTGGTGTAAAGCAAACATACTTTACCCTGTGTAGTATCCATTGATTCAGTGAAAAAATCTGCTTCTTTACATTCAACTGCTGTTACAGGCAGGATTTTTGCACCTGTGCTGCGACCGAACGAGAATGCCTGTGACAGTTTTGCAATTGCTGTGTCCGGATTGTTGGCTGTAATAAAAATTTCCACAACCGCTTTATCCAGCAATTCTTTGTAACATTCATAAAGGGCCTGTGGGGTGATACCATCTATTTCGTCAAGATAACCCATTCTTTCAACGCCATTTATACCGTCGCCAAAGAACTTTCTGCGGGCATTTTTTACACAATAGCCGCGTTTATCGTTTATTTCTCCTTCAATATCTTCGCGGAGTTTGAATTTTTCAACTTCCAGCCAGTCTTTTACAAACGCACCGTCTTCAAGACATGGGCGGAAAATAACACCCAACAGCACGTTGCAAAGTTCAAGAAGAAGGTCTTCCCCATTTATACAATATTCGTTTTTGATACCCTGTACAGTAAAGCGCATGCAGCGGTTTGCACCGATGACTGCTGTGCCCACAGACAGCTGGGCAGCATACATTCTGTTCAGTTTTCTGGAAAATGTCTGCATATCCGGATAATCTTCATATGCTCTTTCCATAAGTCCCGGCAACATTGCATACATAGTAGCTTTATCTCTTGCATTAGGAACTATAAAGTTGATGCTGATTCTGTTGCGTTTGAATTTTTCATTAGGCAACACTGTTAGATGCACATCAGGTGCTATAAATTGTCTGTTCATATTATCTCCCGATTTAAATATATATCTTACTAATCTATTATGATACCACAAAGTGATAAAAAAATAAATAGGCTCTTGAGAGCCTATTTTATGAAATATTCGTGTAATTTCTGTACAGCAAGGTCAGATACCTTTTTATCAACAAAAACAGATATTTTTATTTCGCTGGTGCTGATAAGACGCAGACTGATATCATTTTCATACAGCACTCTGAAAACAGATGCCGCAACGCCTTTGCTGGTTTTTACACCGCCGCCAACAACGGAAATTTTTGCTACATTGTCTTTGATAGTAAAGTATGAATACCCCAGCTGTGCCTGCTTTTCCTGCAGCAGTTTTTCAACTGTATTCTTATCTTCTTTATGGATTGTAAAACTGATATCCTGTTTGCCGTAATCAGAAGCCGGCAGGGATATCATATCCACATTTACACCCGACCGGCTGACTGCATCAAAAATAAAGTACGAAATACCCGGTTTGTCCGGTATTTCCCTTAAGGAAACAATACAGATATCCGGTTCCTTGATAATACCTTTTACTGTGGCAGAGCCAAAAGCCATAACTTCTTTTATTATTGTGCCCTGTCTCTGCGGTTCAATATAGGAAAGCATATGGATTATAACACCATATTTTTTGGCCGCTTCAACCACATCCAGGTCAACGCCATTGTATCCGCTGGTATGCAGTTCTGTTACTTCATCATAGTCAATTCTGTCCAGATGGTGGGCATATGGGTGTTCTTCCGGGTTTACAGTATAAATACCGTCATATCTGATATAAATCTGACATTCCTGTGCATAAAGACGGAACGCGGTTTCCACAGCCTGAAGTTTTGCGTTGGCATCCGTACAGATAAGCATAAGGGGTGCGTCAGTCTGTGTGGCGTCCAGCGGGCTGTCTATAAGCTTTACATCTTCTGTGATATAGCGGTCTGCTGTGGCTTTTTCGCAAACCAGCACCACCCTGTTTCCGTAGGAAATATCTTTTTCGTACAGCGGGCGGATATCAATGTTGTTCCTGGCACAGTTGCCTATATATTTTACAATATATGCCATAAATTAAACATCCTGCATAATTCTCTTGGCTGTAACAACGAAAGACTGCTGTTTCATTTCTTCAACCAGAGTGTCAACATCGCCCACCATATCCTTAACTTTAAGGGTAAGTGAAACAGCTGCTGTGCCGTCTACAGGTGCAGCCTGTGTGATTGTTACGATACTGATATTGTACTGTGCAATAATTTTAAGCAGATTCTGCAGGGCACCAAGTTCGTCCATCAGTACAACATGGACCGCCACAACTGTTTTTGTTTCACTTACATCAAAAATTTTATCTTTATATTTATACAGTGCGCTGCGGGAAATATTAACTTCTTTAGCGGCTGCTGAAAGGTTTTTTACACTGCCTGCTGCAAGAAGTTCTTTTGCTTTTACAACTTTCATAAAAACGTCTGGCAATACGTCGCTGTCTACCAATAAAAATCTTTTTGCCATTTTCATATCCTCTTTCTTTATTTTACGCTCAATACCAATATCATAAGACATTGACAAAAATAATACAATATACAAATTGTATAATAATTAATACAAATGTTTTACACTGGAGTACATTTTTGATAATTTTATCAATTCTAATCTGATTTATCTGCAGAGTTGTGTTGCAGGAATACATTTTTTCATATTATTTAGTAAAAATTATGGAGTGTTTGTATGGAAAGTAAACTTGATTTGAAACAGCTGATATGGATAGGCACCGGCCACGTGATAGGCGCAGGGGTGGTAAGTATTGTGGGCAGTGCGCTGGCTGTTACCGGCAACTCTGTATGGCTGGCTTTTCTGGTGGCCTGTATTTTGTCTTTTATACGTATTTTACCTGTGGTGCTGTTCTGCTCTGCTGTAGAAGTGGAAGGCGGCAGATACGGAATAATTACCCGCTGCACAGGACAGCAATACGGCGGGCTGATAACACTGTCCAGCCTGTTGAACTGGTCACGGCGCGGCACTGCTGTGCTGGCTCTGTGCAGATATATTGCAGATTTTCTGCCCGGTGCAGACAGCGAAAATATAACCATTATGATATGGGCATTTTTCTGTGTGGCCAATCTGTTCGGGCTTGATGTGATGAGCAGGATACAGAGCCTGGCCACCCCGCTTTTGCTGGTGGCTCTCGGTGGTTTTTCCGTTATATGCATACTCAACACACGACAGGGATATCTTGATTTTTCATCTGCCGAAATGTTCACAGGTGGCCAGGCAGGATTTTTTACTGCCGTAGTGCTGCTGAGTTATTCCTGTGATGGGATAGCATCAATGGCAAATTACGCCACACAGACAAAAAATCCCACAAGGACAATACCTGTGGCTATGATGATTGTTTCATTGATTACCACAGTTATTTATGTTGCTGTGGGTTATGCCAGCGGGGCCGTGCTGCCGCTGGCTGAAAGTGCAGGCAAAACACTGGCTGTGACAGCAAATGCGGTATTGTCCCCTGTTTTATATAATATGTTTATTTTATTCGGGCCGGTTTTTGCACTTTTGACCACAATGAACGCTGGGATAATGGACTCTGCCCTGCCTGCAATGGCCGGAGTAAAAGAAGGCTGGCTTCCGGCCTGGCTGGCAAAACAGAACAAACGCGGGGCGTATTACGTAGCTATAGGTATCATTTTTATAATCGGAGCTTTCCCTGTTATAAGCGGTATTTCTGTGGCACAGATAGCCAGTATAACAATGGCATTGGGTGCTTTATCAGCAATTCTGCTGATAATATCAGCGGCAAATTTCCCCTTTGTGTTTAAAGAAGAATGGGAAAAATCCTGGCTGCATATTCCACTGCCGTTTTATTATATAATTGTTTTTGTTTGTGCAGTGATTGAACTGTTTGTGGTTATCAAGGCTTTAAGGGAATTATCTGTAAATATGATCATTTTAAATATAATACTGCTTGTTATATGTGCAACTTATGGGATAATTAAAATGAAAAAGGCAGCCTGACGGCTGCCTTGATTATTATTCAGCTTTTTTTCTCAAAATTGACATCGGTCTGATTTCAACCGGGCAGTCAACTGTAAATGCCATTTTTGAATGCGGTGTGGATTCTATATTTTCACCTTCAGCATTTTTAATCCATTTCGGTGTAAATTTCAATGTATCACCTGTTGGCTGCAGGATTTCGATTTCATCACCCAGATTGAATTTACCGCGCTGTGAGCAGTACAGCACACCGTCTTTCCAGTCTTCCACCACACCCAGCAGATCCCATTCCCTTACATAAGAAGAAGTGTCTGTTGTCTGTGTGGCATTTTCCGGACCAAAGTAGAAACCTGTAGAGTATCTGCGGTGGCTTGTCTTTGTCAGTTCTTCCATTGCTGAAAGAGGGCACAGCCAGTTTTCCGGGTTTTCATAGTAAGAGTCAATAGCTTTTCTGTAAGCAGATGTTACTGATGCTACATAGTAAAAGCTTTTTGCCCTGCCTTCGATTTTAAGGCTGGAAATACCTGCCTGTACCAACAGGTCAACATATGGGGCCATACACAGGTCATTGGCATTCATAATATATGTGCCGCCTTCGTTTTCTGCGATGTCATATTCCATACCCGGGCGTGTTTTTTCGTGAAGTGTCCATTCCCAGCGGCAAGGCTGTGCACATTCGCCGCGGTTTGCATCGCGGTTTGTAAGATAGTGGGACAGCAGGCATCTGCCGGAGAAAGACATACACATTGCACCGTGTACAAAGCATTCGATATCCAGGTCTGCAGGTGTGTTCTTTCTGATTGTGATAATATCTTCAAAAGACAGTTCACGTGCCAGAACTACACGTTTTGCACCAAGTTTATAGGCTGCATTTGCAGAAACATAGTTTACAATACCTGCCTGTGTGGAAACGTGCACCTCCATATCAGGTGCAATTTCCTTGACCATTGCCAGTACGCCGATATCTGCAACTATAACTGCGTGTACACCGATATCTGCAACCTTTTTGATGAATTCAGGCATTTTGCCCACTTCTTCATTTGTAGGAACAGTATTCAGTGTAAGATAGATTTTTTTACCAAGGCTGTTGGCAATATCCACAGCTTCCTGCAGCTGTTCAAGTGTGAAGTTTTTTGGAGCAGCACGCATACCATATTCTTCTGCACCAAGATAAACAGCATCTGCGCCGTATTCAAAAGCGTATTTAAGACGCTCAATATCACCTGCAGGTGATAAAAGTTCAACTTTTTTCATAAGATAATCCTTTTATTATTTGTTAAGTGATGCGTTTACGCTCCAGGCCTTGTCACAGTTTACAAGGTGTTCTGCGTAAGTTTTTGAATAGTAGTATTTACCTGTAAGGTCTGTTACAAAGAAATAGTAATCATCTGCCATATACTGTTCATCCGGCCAGAGTGTGGCTTCAATTGCAGTAATGCCAGGATTGGAAATTGGTCCCGGTGGCAGACCTCTTACTTTATAGGTATCATATGCTGCCATCATACCGGCAGGCACTTTGTTTACACCGCCATAGTAAGTAACAATATAGTCGTAAACATAGTTGCCCGGTTCATTGATATAGCTGCACACATTGCATTCCAGCAGTGGCTGGGATGAGCCAGGTTCCAGTCTGTTGCGCAGACAGGCTGCAACATATTTCTGGTCTTCCGGGTGGCCGGCTTCTTCCTGTACAAAAGATGCAAGTGTGATTACTTCATCCAGCGACATACCTATTTCATCCATACGGTCATACATTTTCTGTGTGATCTGTTCATCAAAATGGGCATACATTTTTTCCACATAGTTGTAAACAGTGTCATCTTCATAGAATTCATATGTATCCGGGTAAAGGTAACCTTCACCTTTCATAAATTTATGTTCGTGCTCTTTGATTCTGTTCCAGAATTCAAACTGACTGAAATCACCGTTGTTTGCAACATCAATAAATTCAGCCGCTGTGCACAGACCGTTGTTTTCCATTCTCTGTGCCATCTGGATAAGTGTGAAGCCTTCCGGGAAAGTAACAGTAACTGTAGGACGCAGGTCCTGTACAGTGCTGAGCACTTCAATAATTTTTTCATAGGACATATTTGTGTCCAGTTCAAATGAACCGTACTGCAGGTTCTGCGGTGGGTTCATTTTTGTATAAAGCTTGAAATAAAGGCTGTTTTTTACAATGCCGTTATCTGCAAGGATTTTGCCGATAGTATTGGCACCGGAGCCCATAGGAACTTCAACAGTTACCTTCTGGCCCGGTTTATCAGAGCCTTTGATATCTCCCATTGCTGAAAAGCCAATAACGCCGCCAACAGCAATTGCAAGAACTAAAATAAGTGAAATAAATTTTTTCAATACGATTTCTCCTTTTTTGGGAAATATATTAATCTATGCCGTCTTCCTGTGCACGGCGTGTAAGTTCTTTCATCATAGGTACTACCATTATCAGCGCAAATGTGAAAGAAATCAAGTCTGAAGCAGCCTGTGCCAGTGACAGACCTGTAAGCCCCCAGAAATGTGTCATAATGATTACACAAGGTAACAATGAGAACAGCTGGCGGCAAAGACCAAGGAAGCCTGCCTGGAAAGGTTTGCCCAATGCCTGGAAAAGACCTGTGGCAACCATTACCCAAACGTGCATTGGCAGAACCACGCTCTGTGAACGAATAAGCAGCAAGCCTATATCCATAACATCAATTTCTGATGAGAATATTGTAATGGCAAATTCTGCAAAGATAAACAGCAATGAACCAAGGATTGTACACAGTGTAGCACCGATTGCACTTGTAACATAAAATGCTTTTTTAACGCGTTTGTATTTCTTTGCACCCCAGCAATAACCTGCAATTGGCTGGAAGCCCTGGCCAAAGCCTTGAACAGCACTGGCAACAAAACGCAAACTCTTGTTGGCAACAGAAATAGCTGCCAGAGCGGCGTCGCCAAATGTGGCGGCTGTGCGGTTGATTGTGATAGTAGAAATTGACATGAGGCTTGTACGCAGCATAGTAGGAATACCCATACGGGCAATTTCCGCATAAAGCGCCTTTTTAGGTGTAAAGTATTTTGGCTTGATATCAATGATACATTTTCTCTGCACATATGGCATAAGCAGGATAATCATTGAAATAACCTTGGAAATACCTGTTGCAATAGCTGCACCTGCAACACCCATACTCAGCACATTGATAAACAGCGGGTCAAGGAATATATTGATGATACAGCCGGAAACAGAACCAATCATAGAAAATGTGGTACTGCCTTCTGCGCGCAGTGTCTGTGAAAGACAAACTGTGGCAGCTGTGATAGGTGCAGAGAACAGAATCCATGATGCATATTCAACAGAATACATCTGTGAAGTTTCTGTAGCACCCAGCAAAAGCACCAGCGGTTCACGGAACATATAGAAAACAGTGGCGATAACTGCAACAATACCCATTGCAGTAAACAGTGTGGTGGAAGCGGCACGTGATGCTTCATCGTGATTTTTTGCACCAAGCTGGCGGGAAATGTAGCTGGATGCACCCATGCCGAAACCAAGGGCAATGGCACGCATAATCATCATAAGTGAGTCGTTTACGCCAACAGCTGCAGTAGCTGCTTTGCCAAGCTGGCTAACAAAATATGTGTCAGCCATATTGTAAAGGGAGTCAATGAGCATTGAAACAACCTGTGGCAAAGCAATTACAGGAATTACTTTGAGAAGATTACCTTCAAGCATAAACTGACGGCGCTGTTCCCTTTTTTGTTCAACTGTCATAGTTGAAGAACTCATTTTTTAAACACCTCGAATACTTTTAAAAATCTCAATAATATTATTGTACCATAATATTATATGTTTGAAAACAATAATTTTTAGGTGCCTAATCATTTTCTTTATTCAATTATGAGATTTGCATATATTTCGTCTGATATACCTTTTACTGCACACCAGTCTATTATTTCGCCTTCTCCAAGGAAAAGGTTGGATTGAGGTGAAAGATAAACAACGGCCTTTTCACAGCCTGTTCTTTCCCTTATTGCCTGCAGTAATTTTACAGCCTGCAGTGTGGAAGTGGCCAGCAGTTCTGTAACACGCAGAGCACCGTTTTCCACATAATAAACAGCATAGGCTTCATCATTTTCCGCGGTGCTGCCGCCGGAAATATAGTGGGAGGCCGCAAAAATTTCATAGCCTTTTGATGTATAGTGTACAAATTTTTCATCACAGAATTTATCACGCAATGTTCTGAATCTGTTGGCTGTAACAATATCAAACCGTGCCGCTGACCAGATATTCTTTTTTATTTCAACTTCGCAGCGGCGGACCTTTGTAACATTGGTGAATCCAAGAGACGCCCAAAAGTCAAAAAGTTTTTCATCTGCAGGTTTCAGCACGCAGAAGGCTTTGCCCTGCTTTTTCTGATCATCTACAGCAAATTCTGCCAATGCGTGCATATAGCCCCTGCCCTGATACTGTGGCAGAGTGCAGGCAGAATACAGATAAAAGCCTTTTGCTCCATTGTATTCCATATCTGCCATTGCAATAAGCATTGAAACAACAGTTCCATCTTCTTTCACCATGTAAATGTCTTCAGCTTTACAGCTGGAAAACACAAAATCACAGAAACCGGGAGTGCCGTCGTCAAACATCTGTGTCCACAGTTGTCTGACCTGTGGGATATCTTCTGTTTTTGCCTTTAAAATCTGCATATAATCTCCTGTTTTATCTGGACTGTGCCAGATATTTTTTGCGGATTTCGTATGGGAAATAGCTGAGTTTTGCTTTGCGCAGATTTTCCAGCCCCATATCGTCTTCCCTGTTTATAAATTCAAACTGTGAAAGACAGTTCAGTGCAAAGTCACGGTTGATAATGGCATATGCGCCATTTATTTCGTGATAAGCCTTTTCTACCATAATATCAACCATACGTTCATTTATAGGGGCTGCTATTGTCATTGCCACTATTTCGCCATTGGTTTCAATCATCGCGCCCTTCAGTTTCAAAGTTGTGAAATTATCCAGCAGCCGGAAGATGCCATTCTGTTCACTGTGCAGATCCCAGCTGTCTTCAGTATTGTATTTCCCATTCCAGTCAGTCTGAAACTTTTTTGCCCTGTGGATATTATCCGGTGTTATGACTGTAAATTTATAATCCGGATTTTCACGGACAAAGCGGGAAACATGGTTGCGCTTTTTCTGATAGTTTTTTCCCGGCAGTGTTGCAAGGTCTGAGGTGCGGTAAATATAATCCGCACCGTCCCTTTCTTCGGTCACATTTAAAATATGACCGTAGTTTTCCTGTAAAAACAGGGCATTTTCTTCATCTATACCATAGATGCTGACCGGCATACCCTGCTGTGCGGCATCAGAAAGAATCATATCTGTTGCCTTTTTTCTGTCCATGGCGCCCCGCGGAAAAAGATACCACATATGTTTTTTCCCTTTTGAGCGCATAAAAACAGTTTCTTCTTCGATTGCAATCTGTATATCATGGCGGAAAGACCATTCCAGCATTGTAGGGAAACAGTGCTCACAGTTTTCTATACCGCCGGAATACATTATTGCCGAAGCCTTTTCATAATCATTAATCTCTATTGGTCTGAATTTCATAATTAATTCTATTCAATAACTGTTGATACTGTGTCAAGAACCTGCTGTGCAATTTCTTCTATGGTGTATGGGTTTTCGCCGTTGTCACAGCGGATAACTGTCCATTTGTCGTGTTCTGCACAGAAACGGGCTGCCTGACGGGAACGTGCAAGATATTCTGTATCCTTTTCGTGGATGTCTTTTTTGCTTTCATCCCCTGCATAGCGGCCCGAAAGCAGTTTCTGCGATACCGCAGGAGACATATCAAGATAAATTACACAGTCCGGCGCAGGAATACCCATTTTATTGTATTCAAAATCATACAGCCAGTCCATAAATTCTTCCCACAGTGATTCATCCAGTTTGGAACACTGATGAACGCCGTTGGATGTGGTATATCTGTCAGCAATTATTACATAGTCATCGTTATACAGCTTTTCCCAGTCTGCCTTGAAACTGGCAAAGCGGTCTACAGCATAGAAACTGGAAGCTGCATAGGCGTTTACATCGCCGGGTTTTGACCCGAACTGACCGGCAAGGTACATTCTGACAAGAGCAGAAGAATCGCTGTCATAAACAGGAAAACTGATTTTTTTCACCTTTCTGCCCTGTTTTTCCAGAGTGTCAAACAGGATTTTTGCCTGTGTGCCTTTACCTGAGCCGTCAAGACCTTCAATAACAATAAGTTTACCCATATTATTCACCAACTTTTGTGTTTTTCAGCTGTGCGTATTTATCGCGCATTTCCAGCATACGGCCACAGCTCATTTTGCCTTCAGGACATGGGCCGGAAACGCAAGGTGGGCCGGAACGCACAAACAGTGCAGGTGCAACTTCGCATACAAGGCGCAGCATTTCATCAGCCAGTTCTCTGATTTCCCACTGTGCACGTGTGCAGCAGCGGTGACGGAAGAAGTTGTTGAGACTGCGTGTATTCATTGTAACAATCATTTTTGTTGTGCAGGCATTTGGCAGAATAAAACGTGCATCTTCCAGAGCTTTCTTTTCAGCTGTGCGGTTGGCAGTTTTTTCGTCCATACCCTGTGCCATTAATTTTTCTTTGTGTGCTTCTTTCAGCATCTGTGTAACTTTCTGATAGTTTTCAGCAGCCATTGCCATGGATTCGTTGAACTGTGCCAGGGATTCAGGGTCGTCCATAATTTCCGGCGGTGTTACAAAATCCGGCTCTTTCAGATTTACATATCTCTGGCTCTGAACAGAGTAAGATGCAATTCTGTGACGTGTAATCTGTGCCAGAAGACTGCGGGATACACCTTCAATTGCAAATGTGAAGGAAGCGTGTTCTGTTGGACTTTCGTGACCAAGGGAAGCCAGCATTTCTACAAATTCCTTGCTTTTTTCTTCTGTAAGTCCGTCCAGCAGTGTTTCAATCTGTGCATTGGAGTAGCACAGTTTTGCAGCTGCGGCTACAACTTTTTCCGGGTTTGGTGTGTGAGCAATAAGTTTAACCTTCATAATAAACCTCTTCTCTTTATGTATTATAAACTAAAAATTATTAACAGTTTGTTGGGTGTTTCTTAAGATTGGATTAATTATGTGGAATCGGAATTAATCCCTCCGTCGCAAGCGGTTCCACTCCCTTTGACAAAGGATATATCAATCAATCCTGGAAACAGGGGCAAAGTTTGCCATAACCTTTTTGTTGCCAATGCTGTCAAAAGTGATTTCCAGCATTGAGTCGTTGGCGATAGGTGTGATTTTAACCACAGTACCGTCTCCGAATACATTGTGGTGTACCCTGTCTCCCACCGCAAATACCTTTTTGCCTGCGGAAGCCGCTGCTGCAGGCTTTTTAGGTGCAACTGCAGAATTGTCCAGGAATGTGGAGCGGCTGTATGGTGAACGGGTGTTTACAACTGTTGCCCTGCTGAGCGGTTCCACTTTTTTCACCTTTGGACGTTTATCAATCATTTCGCAGACTGATTTGTCCATTTCTTCAATGAAGCGGGATGGCAGCGGACGTTTTGTCTGGCCGAAAACCATTCTTTCACTGCAATGTGAAATATAGAGTTCTTTCTTGGCACGGGTAATGCCTACATACCGCAGACGGCGTTCTTCTTCAATATCATCCGGATTATAGCGGGACATTTCTCCCGGGAAAATACCTTCTTCCACACCTACAAGGAACACATAAGGGAATTCCAGACCTTTTGCAGAATGGATGGTCATAAGTGTTACACTATCTGCATTTTCGTCGTAATTGTCAATATCGCTGATAAGGGAAACTTCTTCCAGGAACATTTCCAGAGTGGCATTTTCGTTCATATCCTTGTATGCCTGTATGTTGGAAACCAGCTGGCCGACGTTTTCCAGCTTTGTCTTGCCTTCTTCGCCCATTTCTGCCAGCATCTGTTCATAACCTGTGATTTTCAGCAGGTTCGGAACAAATTCTTCCATTGGGCGTGTGCGGTAAAGTTCCAGCAGTGCGCGATAGATATTGAGAAAATTGTTCAGCGGTGCAAGAGCACGGGACAGACGCGGATAATCGTACATATTGTACAGCACCTGTATCATACTTACACCTTTTTCGTCAGCAATTTCCTGCAGGGTGTTGATGGTTGTATTGCCTATTTTTCTTGCCGGTGTGTTGATAATTCGTTTGAGACGCAGATTGTCTGTAGGATTTACAACAACATGGATATAAGCCATTATATCTTTGATTTCTGCGCGGTCATAGAAACGGTGGCCGCCGATAACACGATATGAAATACCGCTGCGGGCAAGGGCGTTTTCCATATTTGATGACTGCATATTCATTCTGTAAAGAATTGCGTGATCCGACAGTTTTGCACCCTTTTTCACATTTTCTCCGATTACAGAAACAACATTCTGGGCTTCATCAAATTCTTTGTCCAGGTGGTAAATCTTTACCTTTTCCCCGCCTGATGTTGCTGTCCACAGGGTTTTACCTTTGCGGCCTTTGTTGTTTTCAATGACACTGTTGGCGGCATTGAGGATATTTGATGTGGAGCGGTAGTTCTGTTCAAGACGGATAACTCTTGAGTCCGGGAACTGTTCTTCAAAACTGAGGATATTTTCAATTGTTGCACCGCGGAAACGGTAGATACTCTGGTCGTCATCACCTACTACACACAGGTTGTTGTGGCCGGATGCCAGCAGGTTGATAAGTTCAAACTGGGCTGTGGATGTATCCTGGTATTCGTCCACCATAATGTATCTGTAGCGGTTCTGATAATATTCCAACACATCAGAATTTGCACGGAAAAGCATTACTGTCTGATAGATAAGGTCATCAAAGTCCATTGCGTTGGCCTTTTTAAGACGGGACTGATATTCTTCATAACAGCGGACAATCAGTTTTTCGTGGGTGTTGGTTGCGTACTTTTCTGCTTCCACAGGGCCGATAAGCTTGTCCTTATAGCCGGAAATCCTGTTCATTGCAACTTTTATCTGAACAAATTTATCGTCTATATTAAGGTCTTTCATAACCTCTTTCATAACACGCTTCTGGTCGTCTGTGTCATAGATTGTGAATTCTTTCCGGTAGTTCAGCAGATAACCGTCCCTGCGCAGGATGCGCATACACAATGAGTGGAAGGTGCTGGCCATAATATCCTTTGCTGACCGGCCAAGGGAGGCTTCCAGCCTTGTGCGCAGTTCTGCCGCCGCTTTGTTGGTAAATGTGATTGCCAGAATATTCCACGGATAGATTCTGCCTGTGGCAATGCCTGTTTCTGTTTCAAAATCAAGCTTTGTTCTGCCGGCAACTGCCTCTTCCAGCTGATACAGTGTATCTTCATCCACATTGTTTGGAAAATACGGGCTGTTGTAACTGTCGCCAAAACGCACCATATTGGAAATGCGGTTGATAAGCACACTGGTTTTGCCGCTGCCCGCCCCTGCCAGGATGAGCAGAGGGCCTTTAATATGATATACAGCCTGTTGCTGCATATTGTTCAAATGAGAAAACTGCTGTGTAATATACTGTTTTCTCAACTGATTTGCTTTTGTAAAATCCATTGGTCACTCTCCATTATTAATCTATTAATTATACCATAGTATCAGTAATTAAACAACCGATTAATAGATGTGATAATCCTTGTAGCTGTCTGCCTGTTTTTCCAGCTGTTGCCAATCAGGCAGGACTTTTTCTATTTCTTTATAAAAATCTTTGGAATGGTCAAAATGAAGCATATGTGCCAGTTCATGCACCACGATATAATCCTGTACTCTGTTTTCAAGAAACATCGTGCGGTAGGAATAGCAGATGGTGTATGTCCCATCCAGGCGGCGGCAGCTGCCCCACCTTTTGCTGGCAGATGTTATCTTTATGCTTTGTGGCATAACACCCATAATGCTGCCGTAATGTATTGTCTTGGCCGTGAGAACTGCTTTTGCCTGCTTTTTCAGATTTTTTATATCCCGGTCTGTCAGCTTTATAAATTCTGACCGGTGCCGCTGAATTTCTTTTCTTCTTTGGGATATCCAGCCAAGGTTTGCCTTGTAAAAGCTGTCAATCTGCCGTTTTCTTGTCCATTTTGGCACAGTGATGATAACAGTACCATCATTTGACACTGACATTACCATCTTTTTTCTTCTGTTGTCTTTAACAATTTTATAGTCCATTTTTACACGACAAAAGGCGATTGTACAAAAATCGCCTTTTTGAGTTAATTTATCTTGTAAAGCCCGGTGTAACATCGCGGAAGCCTGTTTCCAGTTTGCCTTCCAGGCCAAAGGACATACCTGTGCCCTTTGCAACACAGCTTTCCGGTTCATCTGCAAGGAAAACCCTTGTTGTAAGATGTGACTGCAGATATTTGTCCAGATTTTTGATTTTTGCACCTGCACCTGTGAGAACAATACCGTTTTCAAAAAGGTCACCTGACAGTTCAGGCGGTGTAACTTCCAGCACCTGTTTAACTGTGGCCAGAATTTCAGCAATGATAGGTTCAATTACAGGGTAGATATCATTTGTTGTGATTTCCATTGTGCCAGGCAGACCTTTAAGCAGGTTCATACCTTTGATTTTGAAAGTAACATTTTCATCTTCAGACGGCATACAGTTTGCAACTTCGTGTTTAAGATTTGCAACTGTTCTCTGGCCTACAACAAAGTTGTATTTGTTTTTAAGCGCCTTTGCAATTTCGCGGTCAAATGTGTTGCCTGCAATCTTGATTGATTTTGAGCAGACAATACCGCCAAGGGAAATTACAGCCACGTCAGTTGTGCCGCCGCCGATATCAACAATCATATTGCCGTTTGCCTTTATAACATCAATACCTGCACCGATGGCTGCAGCGATTGGTTCTTCAATAAGGAAAACCTGGCGTGCGCCTGCGGAAACTGCAGCGTCTACAACTGCATTTTCTTCAATGCCTGTAACAGCACTTGGAATACAGATGCAAACCTTTGGTTTCATCACTTTGGAGTTGTATGCTTTGTTGATAAAATATTTTACCATTTCCTTTGTAAGTGTGTAGTTGGAGATTACACCGTCTTTCAGAGGATATTCTGCAATAATATTTTTGTGTGTTTTGCCCACCATACGGAAAGCTTCTTCGCCAAAGGCAAATGGCTTGCCGGAATTGGCGTCATAGGCAACAACGCTTGGTTCGTTGAGAACCACGCCTTCGCCTTCTTTATATATCATAACTTTGGTGGTACCAAGGTCAATACCGATATCGTTTGTATTTGCCATGTTGTATTTTCCTTTCTCTATGTATTCAAAGTATAAGCCCAGACATATACTCTGTTCCGCCCTGCCAGCTTAAGTTCTGTGGCAACGGCAGAAACTGTATAGCCTGTAGTAATTACATCGTCTATTACAAGTATATTCCTGCCACTGACATTCCCCTGTACTTCAAATGCGTTTACAAGGTTTGCCTTTCTTTTTTCTTTTGGCAGGCTGTGCTGTTTGTCAGTTCTGCGAACCTTCACAACACATACGGAGTATGGCACATTGCAGTGCTTTGCAATGCGTTTAGCCATTTCGGAAGGAAGGTCAAATTCCTGTCTGTAAAGCTTTGATTTATGACAGGGAACCGACACTACCATATCTATATTATTTTGCGACAAAATCCGGTTAATGTCAATGGAAATATCATCTAAAAGTGATGCAAGGAACGGGGCAGGATTTTGGAATTTTGCCCGAGTAATAACCTGCCTTGCCCGTTTTTCATATTTATATGAAGCATAGCTTTCATTTACCATATCAATTTTCTTGTTGATTGGCAGTGCCGGATTTTTTATCCTGCAGTTATCCAGCATATCTCGGCAGGAATCACACAGATTCTCCCTGTCTGCCGGTTTGAAGCAATGTTTGCATTTTGGCACTGTGAATAATCTTTTAAGTATATCAGCCATTGAATTCCTCTAAAAAGTGTTTTACACCTGAATATCGCAACTGTTTACGGCTGTTTGCCACCATATTTGCCAGTATTTCACTGCGGCCTACCACAACCAGCAATTCTTTTGCACGTGTAAAAGCGGTATACAGCAGGTTGCGGTACTGCAGTTCATTGGGTGTATCTGACAGGCAGAGTATAACAGCCCTGAACTCACTGCCCTGGCTTTTGTGTACCGTTACGGCCCAGGCGTGCTCCAGCTGTGGGAAAAATTCCTGTGGATAAACATAGGTTTTATCATCAAATTTAACTGTAAGTGCTTTGTTGAAACGGTCTACACCTGTAATCTGACCGATATCTCCGTTGAACACTCCCACATCTGTTTCTCCGTTATCACGGACATACTGCAGGTCATAGTTGTTTTTTATCTGCATAACCTTGTCACCCAGACGGAAGGTTATTCCGTTGAAGGTCAGCTGAGGTTTGTCCGCTGTTTCAGGATTGAGCACAGACTGAAGGACAGCATTTATGTTGGCGGTGCCGCCACGTCTTTTTCTTGACGGGGAAAGCACCTGTATATCGTCAAAGCTGTCAAAACCATATGTGCGTGGCAGGCGTGTCTGCACAAGACCGGAAATAAGCTCTTCCACATTTTCCCCTGTTTCGATAAAGAAGTAATCCCCTGTCCTGCCGCTGGTTCTGGGATAAATACCTGTATTTATGGCGTGGGAATTTACAACTATATCACTCTGCTGTGCCTGGCGGAAAATATCTGTAAGCTGTACATTTGGTACAATACCACAGTCCAGCAGGTCTTTCAGCACATTGCCCGGGCCAACTGCCGGCAGCTGATTGTAGTCACCTACCAGCACTACACGGCAGCCATCCCTTACAGCCGTAATAAGCTGACTGAACAGCACGATGTCCACCATTGAACATTCGTCCACAATCAGTACATCGCAAGGTATAGGGTTGTCCTGATTTCGCTGGAATTTTATATCATTTTTTGAACCCGGAACAACTTCCAGCAGGCGGTGGATTGTCTTGGCATTTTTGCCGGAAAGTTCGCTTAATCTTTTGGCGGCACGGCCTGTAGGAGCACATAAGCTTACCACATCAGCCTGCATCTCAAACATTGTGATTATGCCTTTTACAAGGGTGGTTTTACCTGTACCGGGACCGCCTGTGATTATGGAAACGCTGCTTTCAGCCACTTTTTCCAATGCTTTTTTCTGATTGGGCGCATACTGTATATCCAGCAGCTGCTGTACAGTGTTTATGGTTGATTCTATATTTTTTTGTTTTTTGGGCTTTGCGGCCAGCAGCTGGCTTAATTTCTGACAACTGACAAGCTCTGCCACATAAAGCTGTGCAAGATAGACAAAAGTGCGGTCGTTTATATTTTCCATAAACAGTTCGCCTTCGTCACATTTTTCTTCTATCACATTTTCCACCTTTTCCGGCTCTACGCCTATAAAGGCAGAAACTGTTTCCACCAGCCTGTCATATGGCACACAGCAGTGACCGTTCTGGCTGTTGTGGCGCAGAACATATAACACACCGCCTGCTATACGCTGGTGGCTGTCATATTCCAGCATCATTCTGTTGGCAATATTGTCTGCCCGCTCAAACGGCAGGAATGTGGGGTCATTACACAGCAGATATGGGTTGGTGCTGATAATTTCTGTGGTTGCCTGTCCGTAAACGCCATAAAGTGCTATTGCCTGGCTGGCAGAAAGACCGTAGTTGGAC
>JAFULT010000009.1 GCA_017483145.1 Oscillospiraceae bacterium
AATATTTCCTGCGCAGAGCATAGACTCCGGCGGAATCAGCATAGCTGGCAGCTTATGGTCCTTGATTTCTTCCGGATTTAGAATGACTGCGATTTTCTCCCAAATCTCAACATCTTCTGGCCGGATTGGTTTTAGCGTCTCTGCTATGTGATAGTACATGATGTATTCCTCCTCATATCTCAACCCCACCGTAAAATCGCATGTTCCACCAATAAGTTATATGGTTGGACTGTGCGGTTTCACGGTGTCCTGCTTTTCTGAACGAAACCCGTTTTTCGAACATTTTTTTCGAAAAACGTTTTTTCTTTTAGGAAAGCCTGGCAATGCTTGGGTTTTCCGATTTTGTATTTTGGAGAAGATATTCCAAAAGTCCAGAAATGCAAAAGTATTATTTTTACTCCATGTCGCTATTTGGACACATGTTTTCGATAAAATTGAATCGTGCTCGGTCTCAAAGGCCTGTGGTATCTGGTATTTCAGGGTTTGATGAGGGCGAACCTCATTGTAAAACTGAATATACTGTTTTACGCTTTCGCGGAAACCTTCTTTGCGACTGCGTTGTCATGAGGCCTGCCGGTAGCTGAAAATGATTGCTTGATACCATTTGATTGGAGCAATTTTCTAAATGCACCCGATGTGTACTGCTTTCATAACATGACAGAACTAAAGCCTTCTACAGCTTCGAACGCATCTTGCTCTTGCGTAAAATAAAGTATAGCATACAAGTGTGAAGTTTTCTACCATTCATACAAGAAACGCCCGAACATTTTCGTCCGGGAGTTCTCGGTATCAATCATAAATCAGTTCAAACTTCACTATTTCTTCTGCCTGTGCCTTGCAAGCGTTCATCTGCTGTACCCATTCCATTTGATTTTCTGCTTTTAACTGTTCTGTCACACCCTGCTTTTGAGCCATTTCATCAATCAATCTGTGGAACATTTGCTCCGCCTGTTGGTTAATATCTGCAAGATAACGGTTAAGTGTACCATCAATCAGCATTGTGGTGTAAACAATGTGCCTATGCTCTTTCAGATACTGCTTGTGGCGTTGTCCCCATAAGCCGATAGGCTGTGTTTCTTCTTCGGAAAGTATCAGACAAGGGATATAATAATCTCCCTGCAATTCATACCATAAACCGTTGCTTTCATCAAAAATGTACTTGTCCATATAATAAATCCTCCAGTATAATATATTCGCACATACGTCACAGTTCTCCGATTGCCACATTCTGTTATATCTTGTTATCAGGTTTTCTTGCCCTTGTGTTTGCCCTTATCAGCTTCCAAGGGAAGAATAAAACAGTGTGAAATCGTATAATAAGTTAAGGTGAGCATTTTGCGATAAACCCTTTATTTTCAAGGCTTTTGGAGGATTTTATTAAAACCCTGCGAGGGTTAATAACCACTTATAAAATTGTGGTTTTCAAATTGTAGTTTTTCTGACGGATTTTATATTATATTCCAATATTACAACAGGCACAGCAGTTTTACCTGCTGTGCCTGTAAATTGTCTGTCCGCCGGGATTTTTATTCCTTATCAAGAGTAATCATTTTTTCCTTGATTTCGCTGATTTCTTCCTTTGCATCTTCCACAAATTCTGCAATTTCTTCTTTTACATCATCTGCAAATTCTTCAAATTCTTCCTGCAGCTCATCCAGCATTTCTTCATCTTCCAGTTCATCGTCTGCAAGAATTTCAGCAATGCTGCGCTGGCGCACAGGTTTTTTGGCTGCTTCTGCCTTGGCCAGTGCTTTTTCCTGTTCTTCTGTCAGCTGTGCTGCAGGCAGATCACGGAAATGTACAGTTTCAGGCATAAAGCCACGCACAACAATCATATCCCTGATTTCTTCCAGCTTTTTGCCTTCCTGTGGATCTTCGACTGTCCATACGCCATTAAGAACACCGGAAGCAATGGCGAATTTTACAAATACACTGTATGGTTTGTTTCTGTACAGCATAAAGTTTGGTTTCATATTGCCGTTGTTTGCCAGGTTGCCTGTCATAAACCGCTGCAGTTTGGACAGGTTTTTAAAGTCTGCCGGTGGTGCAGAAACAACACCGCGGAAAACATCCTTCTGTCTGTCTCTGAACCATGTAATCATGCCTGTATGGAAAGAACATACGGCAATGTTCTGCCGGTTGCTTTCTTTGATGGCATCAGCCACCAGTCTGCACAGAGTCTGGTTGTCATGGCCTACCTTCAGTTCAAGAATAAGAGGCACTTTGCCTTCTGTCAGGTTTACAAGGTCTGTCAGTGTAAGAATACCCAGTTCTTCAATTTCATCTGCAGTCACATCTGCAATATTTTTGTCCAGACCGTAATCTCTGTTCATATCAGAATATGTGGAAACAACAACCCTGCTGTCTTTTGTCAGATAAACTTCAGTTTTGATACCGATGCCGTTTTCCACACAGTTGAGCACAGCCTCTTTTGAGTTTGGCTTGTCTTCTGTGTTTATCAGCGCATCTTCGGCGTAATAGTTGCCGTAAAAAATTTCTCTTGTTTCTCTGTAGCTTTTGCCGCCTGTGAACATACTTGCAAAGTAAACAAGCAGACCAACTACAATTACCACTGTAAAAAGCATAATAATTCTCCGTTTTCAAAGTTATACTTGTAATTTTAAACAATTTGATGTATATAGTCAAGTAAGGAAAAGTGAAATTATTAACATTATATTTCTAAAAATTTCACAAATCTATAACTTCTGCGGAGTATCATTGTAAACAATAAGGAAATATATCATTTGAGATGTGTAATATAATAATAAGGAAGGTAAAGAAATGAAAATTTTAGTAGTTGATGACGAACAGAGAATCAGGGACCTTATCGGCCAGTATCTTATGGTGGAAGGTTATGATGTTGAATATGCAAAAGACGGTATTGATGCCCTTACAAAGGTAAGCAAAGGTGATATTGACCTGTGTATCCTGGATGTTATGATGCCTTTTATGGATGGTATTACAGCATTGAGAGAAATGCGCAGCCGCGGTTTCAAAACACCTGTTATCATTCTTTCTGCAAAAGGTGAAGAATATGACAAAATCACAGGTTTTGACGCCGGCACAGACGACTATGTGGTAAAACCTTTCTCACCAAAGGAACTTATGGCCCGTGTGCGTGCTGTTGTAAACAGGGCAAACCCTGAAATTGCTGAAAGCAAGGAAAGATATATTTTCGGCGGTCTGGTGATTGATGTGCCAAGCCACAGCATCAGAATAGACGGTGAAATCATTAATGTAACTCCAAAGGAATTTGACCTGCTTGTATGCCTTGTGCAGAACAAAGGCGTGGCACTTTCCCGTGAAAGAATTCTGCTGAAGGTTTGGAATTATGACTACTTCGGCGAAGACAGAACTGTTGACACACATATCAAAATGCTCCGCGGCCATCTGAAAGATTACCGTGACTGTATTGTTACAGTATGGGGTGTAGGTTATAAATTTGAACCAAAGGAATAATCTGACAAATGAAAACCAGTATAAGAAACAGGCTGACAGCGCTTATATTGGCGGTATGTCTGTCCATTATAGCAATAATCTGGCTTACAACTACACTGTTTTTCAAACCGATGTATACTGCCATGACCCAGACTGAACTGGCCGGTATACTTTCGCAGACAGTAAAAACAATCAAAAACAGTGACGGACAACTGAATCAGGAAGTAGTTGACGAAATACAGTCATATATGAAATCCGGTGTGTGTATTGAAATATCCGATGAATTCGGCACCGGATTACTTCTTATGGAAGGAATCGGTGATGCCTGCCAGCTGCACGCTGCAAAAGACACCGACCACTCAAGCATTTATCTGGACCAGCGCAGACTGAATACACATCAGGCCACAGAACTGCGCCAGCTGGTGCGCAACAGTGCAAACTACACAGGCACACTGACTGACGATTACAACAACCGCCAGCTGGTGCGCGGTACTTACTGGAACAACCGATACACCATTGTGGTATCCACCAGTCTTGCCCGCACAGATTCAATTGTGGCGCTGGTTTCTGCACAGCTGCGTACCACCACATTTATCGCCATTGTGCTGGCGCTGATTATCTCTGCAGTGCTGTCCAACTGGTTTATCCAGCCTATATCCACCCTTTCCAAAGCTACCAAGGAAATTTCCAAAGGCAACTATCGAATTGCTATAAAAATTCCGGATGGGCCAAAGGATGAAATAGGCCAGCTTGCCACAGATTTCAATATAATGGCAAGGGAGATTGAAAGCAGCCAGGAAATGCAGAAAGAGCTGGTGGCATCAATTTCCCACGACCTGCGCACACCGCTGACAATTATCAAAGGCTATGCAGAGTCCATAAGGGATATCACAGGCAATAATCCGGAAATCCGTGACCGGCAGCTGAACACAATTATTGATGAAACAGACCGCCTGTCAAAAATGGTAAACTCTGTTCTGGAATATTCCAAACTGAGCCAGAGTGCACTGAAACTGAACAAAGTCCAGTACAATATGGCTGATATGTGTATGGATATTGCAGATATTTACTCCCACAAAGCTGAAAGCGAAAACAAAACTGTTGTTTATGAAGGTGAGGAACTGCTGTATGTAATGGCAGATGCTGAACTGATTGAACGCGTAATGCACAATTTTGTTTCCAACGCGCTTATCCACACACCGGAAGGCACATCGGTAAAAATCACCGCCAATGCCCTGGACAACGGCAAAGTGAAAATAAGTATTATCGACAGCGGCGAAGGCATAAGCCGGGAAGACCAGAAACACCTGTTTGACAAATATTACCGTTCCAGAAAATCCAGCGGCAAACAGGGGACAGGCCTGGGCCTTGCAATTGTAAAGACAATTCTGGAAAACCACGGCTTTGAATACGGTGTAAACTCACAGCAGGGCAAAGGCAGTGAATTCTGGTTTATAATGTGATTTAATCACAACCGTATTGCATTAGTATGATTTTTTTGATAGAATGTAAACTGCAAAAGAAAAAAATTTGCAAAGGAGATAAATTATCATGGTAGTAACAAGAAAAACAAATCTTGGCGAAATATTGGATGCAGACCCAACAACAGCAGTATATTTCCTGGAAATCGGTATGCACTGTCTGGGTTGCCCATCTGCAAGAGGCGAAAACATTGAACAGGCTTGCTATGTTCACGGCACAGATGCTGACGAACTGGTTGAAAAGCTGAACGCACACTTTGGTAACTAATCTGTGAAAGATACAAATATAGGCAGTCGTTTGTTAATGGCTGCCTCTTTTGTTGATAATGGCGGCACAGTTTGTGATGTGGGTTGCGACCACGGCAAACTGGCACTTTATCTTATACAGAGAGGTAAGGCGAAGCATGTTATCGCCACAGACATAAACAGACAGCCACTGCAGAAAGCAATAGATTTGTTCGCATCATATGATTTATCCCACACAGCTGATTTTTTGCTTACAGACGGTCTGCAGGGCGTCGAAAACACTGCAGATATCACACACGTGGTTATCGCCGGTCTTGGCGGCCATACAATGGAGCAGGTAATTGAAAGTGCCCCATTTGTGAAAGAGCAGAAAACCCGCCTGGTGCTTCTGCCTGCCCAGAGCGGCTACCGGGTAAGAAAATACCTGTACACCCACGGCTTTGAAATTGAAAAAGAGCAGATAGTCAGCGAAAAAGGCAAATACTACAGCTGTATCAGTGCTGTGTATACCGGTAAGATGCATACACCGGATATATATGAAATATATATAGGCAAAAGCGATGCC
Source organism: Oscillospiraceae bacterium (assembly GCA_017483145.1). Classification (GTDB taxonomy): domain Bacteria; phylum Bacillota; class Clostridia; order Oscillospirales; family Ruminococcaceae; genus RGIG3102. The sequence continues at coordinate 5,731 of JAFULT010000009.1, forward strand.
TGCACAGGCCCGGATGCCACAGGCTATTTTGAAATGCTGCTTTCACAGCTGGAGAAAAAACGGGCCGGTTTCAGACACGACAACGGCACAGAAAATACAGAACTGGAAGCAGCTATAGAAAAAATCAGAAAATTACTGTAAATTACAATACGGACTGTATCTGCAGTCCGTATTTTTTATCCTGCAATATTCACGGCACTCAGCCGGGCAATATAAATATTGCCCAATAATTAAAAATATGATTTAATATATATTACTTATTATAAGAAAGGCACACACTATGATTACAGCATCACAGATTTATGATTTATTCAACAAGGAATTTCCTTTTGACACACAGGAAAGCTGGGATAACAGCGGTCTGCTGATTTACAGCGGCAAAGCAAGCGAAAAAGTGCTGGTGTGCCTTGACGTTACACCGCAGGCAGTGGAAAAGGCAGTTGAAACAGGTGCAGGGATTATAGTTTCACACCACCCTGTGATTTTTGGCGGACTTACAGAGGTGTACGCCGGGGATGTTGTTTATCAGCTGATTAAAAACGATATCAGCGTTATCAGTGCCCATACCAATTTTGACAGATACCGGTACGGCACCTGCTATGCAATGGCAGACAGACTGAATATGGAAATTACAGATACGGATTTTGATTTCGGCCTTCTGGCAGAATGTAGTGAAATGTCTGTACAGGAACTGGGCTGGCAGTGTAAATCAGCCTTTGGCGCTGCCACAGTGACTCTGCCGCACAAAAAGGTAAACACTGTGTTTATCTGTGCAGGCAGCGGCAGCGGTATGAAAGAAGAAATAATTGAAAGCGGGGCAGACTGTTTTATCACAGGAGAATGCAAATACCACGATATGCTGGATCTTGCCGCAGAAGATATCGCTGTCATCACAACAGGTCACGACAATTCCGAAAAAATCAGCGTGGATACACTTGCACAGCTGATTAAAGACAATTTTGAAGATACAGATGTACAGGTTTATATCGAAGACAGCCTGACACACAATATATAGGAGATATTAAATGGCATTAGATGCAATTACAATGTCACTTCTTGCCGCAGAACTGGACGAAAGCCTGCAGGGCAGCAGAATTGACAAAATACACCAGCCTTCAAAGGATGAAGTGGTGTTCCATATGAGAAAACGAGACGGCAATGTAAAACTGTTGCTGTCTGCACGCAGCGGCTCAGCCCGTCTGTGTCTCACAAATGAAAGTTTTGAAAACCCACAGACACCACCTTCCTTCTGTATGCTGCTGCGCAAATACCTTTCCGGTGCCCGTTTTATCGGTGCCACCAGCGTGGAAGGTGAAAGAATCATTATGCTCACTTTCACTGCCACCAGCGAAATGGGTGATACAGTGAATATCGACATAGCAGCTGAACTAATGGGCCGATATGCCAACCTTGTTATAATCAACGGACAGGGCAAAATCATAGATGCAATGAAGCGCGTTGACGCCGATGCATCCTCTGTGCGCCAGCTGTTGCCGGGGCTTACCTACAAACTGCCGCCAAACCGTGACAACCCTAAATTCATCAGCCAGACACAGGCTGTTATTGACAAGGTGTTCACATACAACGGCACAGTTGACCAGGCGTTCCTGCGTTGCAGCCAGGGTATGGGCCCTGTTGTAGCAAGGGAAATTGCATACCTTGCACAGACAGGGGACAGCTATGCCGACAAACTGACAGAACAGCAGGAACAGGCCGTTATTGATGCCGCCGGCAAAGTCAGGGCATATTTTGACAATCCCCGGTACACAGTTGTGTACAATCAGCAGGGTGCCCCAAGCGAATACAGCTTCCTGCCGCTGACACAGTACGAAGGTCTGGAAACAAAATCTTTTGACTCCATCAATCGGCTGCTGGATGAATATTACAGTGAAAAGGACAAAGCGGAAAGATTACGCCAGAAAGGCAAAGACCTGCATAAGCTGGTGCAGAATCTTGTGGAACGTACCACCCGCAAACAGATTGCCCGCAAGGAAGAACTGACACAGAGCACAGACAATGAAAAATTCCGCATTTATGGCGAACTGCTGACAGCCAACCTGTACCAGCTGGAAAAAGGAATGAAAAAGGTGGAAGTGCTGAATTATTATGACAATACAACTGTCACAATTCCACTTGACCCTAAACTTTCAGGCAATCAGAACGCACAGAAATACTATAAGGAATATAAAAGAAAGCAGACAGCTGTAAAAATGCTGACAATGCTTATTGCACAGGGTGAAATTGAACTGGAATATCTGCAGTCAGTTTCCTACAGTGTAAACAATGCCGCAAATGAAGCAGAACTTATGGCCATCCGTTCAGAGCTTCACGATGCAGGTTATCTGAAATATTACAAAAACAGGGACAAACGCCAGAAACCGCAGGATTTCATCAGATATACATCATCAGATGGTTTCCTTATTCTTGTGGGCAGAAACAACCTGCAGAATGACCGTCTCACTATGAAAACCGCCCGCGGCAAGGATATGTGGTTCCACACCAAAAATGCTCCGGGCAGCCACGTGGTTGTAATGAGCGAAGGTATGGATATTCCGCTGACAACACAGAACGAAGCCGCTATGCTGGCAGTGCATCACTCCAGCCGCAAAGGCAATGCCAAAGTGGAAGTGGACTATACATTTGTAAAGAATATACGCAAAACAAATGACCTTAAACCGGGTATGGTTATTTATGACACCTATGAAACAGCATATATTGCCGCAGATCCTGCTGTGATCGAAAAGCTGGAACAGACAAGGAAATAGAGTTAAAAGGACAGTTATATAGCTGTCCTTTTGTTTTTTACATACAAAACCGCCATTTCATTTTTGTAAAATTCAAAAATAGAAATGATACAGATAATATGTTAAAATATTTATAATATATGGAATGGAGGAACACCATTATGATTCTTATTAAAAACGGCACTATTTACAATTCCATCGACCCACAGTCTGTAAAAGCAGATATTCTTGTGGGCAACGGCAAAATTGTGAAAATTGATAAAGATATTCCGGAAGGTGAAAATGTGGATGTGGTTGATGCCACAGGCCTGCGCATCTATCCGGGTTTTGTAGAAGCCCACGGCCACATCGGTCTGGACGGCTACGGTATTGGCTATGAAGGCATGGACTACAACGAAATGAACGATATCGCCTGTCCACAGATGCGCGGTCTGGACGGCATCAAGGCAATGGACCCTGCATTTGCACAGGCGGTTGAAGGCGGTGTTACAACTGTATGTACAGGCCCTGGTTCTGCAAACGTGCTTGGCGGCACATTTGTGGCAATAAAAACTGTGGGCCGTCGCAGTGATGATATGGTTGTAAAAGACAATGTTGCAATGAAATGTGCATTTGGCGAAAACCCAAAACGCGTTTACCGTGACAAAGGCAACTCCACACGTATGTCCACATCAGCAAAACTGCGTGAAATGCTGTTCAAGGCAAGAGAATATGCTGCAAAGGTTGATGCAGCAGGAGACGACTGGTCAAAACGCCCGCCGTTTGATATGAAGATGGAAGCCCTTGTTCCTGTTATCAAAGGCGAAATGCCTCTGAAAGCCCACGCCCACGCATCTGATGATATTTTCAACGCCATCAGAATTGCAAAGGAATTTGGCGTGAAGATGACTCTGGAACACGTAACAGAAGGTCACCTTATTGTTGAAGAACTGGCCAGCGAAAAATATCCTCTGGCAGTTGGCCCTACACTTACAAGTGCATCAAAATATGAACTGCGCAACAAAAGCTGGATAACTCCGGGTGTTCTTGCTGCTGCCGGCTGTCAGGTTTCCATTATCACAGACAGTCCTGTAATTCCACAGCAGCATCTGCCACACTGTGCTGGTATGGCTGTTGCCGCAGGTATGGACCCATTCAGCGCATTGCAGGCTATCACAATCAATCCTGCAAAACACATCGGTATTGAAGACAGGGTAGGCTCCCTTGAAGAAGGCAAGGATGCAGATATCCTTATCACAGATGGTGACCCGCTGGAAATCAGCACAAAAATTCTCAAAGTTTTTGTAAACGGCAATCTGGTTGTGGAAAAATAATATATAATAGTATATAAAGCAGGGAGAAATCCCTGCTTTTCTTTTGCACAAACAGTATATTTGTGCAAAACAAACAAATAAAAAATTTTTTTTGTAAAGTATTGACAAAGTGTATTTAATCTGTTATTATATTCAAGGCTCAGAAAAGAGCCCGATATGTAGAGAATGAAAACCTAATCTGTGTACAAGTTGCACAAAAAGAAAACCGAAAGTTCTACATGATTAAGCCAGGTATACAAAGTTGAAAAATATTGTAAAAATGCTTGCAATATCTGAGTAAATGTTGTATCATAATTAGGCGACTGCAAAGATTATGCGTAGACGCGGGAGGTTGCCACGGATGCCGTGGGTTTTTCCGCCGAGTATGTCCGATCTTTGAACCGGGCGAAAAATGAATATCAGAAATGCGAAGGGTGTATGACCACAGAGTGGTCCAATGGCCAGAACGACGCGATAAAAGGGTTGGGAGACCCGATGTTCCGATGTAACTGCACTGGCGGTTAATCGGTTTTTATCGTGGAGGGGCGCGAAACACCCGGCACAGTGTTCGATATTCAGAACCGCCGCTACATTTTTTAAATATTATAAGGAGGCGTTATTATGGCAGTCAAAGAAAAAATCAGAGTTAGACTTAAGAGTTATGATCATCAGCTGGTAGATGCTGCAGCAGAAAAAATTGTTGAAGCAGCAAAAAGAACAGGTGCAAGAGTATCTGGTCCAATCCCACTCCCAACTGAAAAAGAAGTTATCACAATTCTGAGAGCTGTTCACAAATACAAAGATTCCAGAGAACAGTTCGAAAACAGAACTCACAAAAGAGTTATCGACATTCTGAAACCAACAAACAAAACTGTTGAAGCTCTTACAAGTCTGCAGCTCCCAGCAGGCGTAGAAATCGAAATCAAGCTCTAATATAAATACATTATAATAGAGCGTCTCTCAACCGCAAGTTGGAGTCATGTTGGCGAAAGTCAACCAATAACCTAACAGGAGGCATTAAGAAAATGCAAAAAGGAATTATCGGCAAAAAAATCGGTATGACACAGCTTTTCGATGAAAAAGGTATGGTAGTACCAGTAACAGTAATCGAAGCAGGTCCTTGTGTTGTTGTACAGAAGAAAACTGTTGAAAGCGATGGCTATCAGGCAGTACAGCTTGGTTTTGGCGAAGTTAAAGTAAACCGCCTTTCAAAACCAACTAAAGGACATTTTGAAAAAGCAGGCGTAGCTCCTAAGAAAACACTTAGAGAATTCCGCTTTGACTCAATCGAAGAAATCAACGTAGGCGACATCATCAAAGCTGACGCATTTGCAGCTGGTGACAAAGTTGACGTTTGCGGCATCAGCAAAGGTAAAGGTTATGCTGGCGTTATCAAACGCTGGAACCTGCACTCTCTGAAAGCAACACACGGTACAGGCCCTGTTGCAAGACATGCTGGTTCTAACGGTTCTATCGACGGTGCAAGAGTTTTCAAAGGTAAAAAACTCCCAGGTCACCTCGGTGCAGAAAGAGTTACAGTTCAGAACCTTTCAATCGTAAAAGTTGATGCAGAAAATAATCTTATCGCAGTTAAAGGTGCAATCCCTGGCGCTAAAGGCGGCATCGTTGTACTGACAGACAGCGTAAAAGCTTAAGGGAGGAAAACAAAAATGGCAAAATTTGATGTTTTAGACATTAACGGTGCAAAAGTTGATACTGTTGAACTCTCTGATGCAGTTTTTGGTATCACACCAAACGAAAAAGTAATGCACATGGCAGTTGTAAACTTCCTGGCAAACCAGAGACAGGGTACACAGTCCACACTGACAAGAGCTGAAGTTAGCGGCGGCGGCCGTAAACCATGGAGACAGAAAGGTACAGGCCGTGCAAGACAGGGTTCTATCCGTTCTCCACAGTGGACACACGGTGGTGTTGCTCTTGGTCCAAAACCACGTGACTACAGCTACACAATGAACAAAAAAGTTAAGAGACTGGCAATTTGCTCCGCTCTGTCAGCTAAAGCTGCAGAAGGCAAACTGGTTATCGTTAACGATTTCGCAATCAACGAATTCTCAACAAAAGCAGTTGTTAAAATGCTCGAAAACCTGAACGTAACAGGCAAAACACTGATGGTTCAGGCAGTTGCAGACAAGAAGGTTGTTAAGTCAGCTGGCAACATCCCAGGTGTACAAACAACAGTTGCAACAACAATGAACGTATACGACACAATCAACGCTAAAACTCTTGTTGTAGACCTCGCTGCTGCAAAGAAACTTGAGGAGGTATTCGCATAATGAAAATGGCACAGGATATCATCATCAAGCCAATCATCACTGAAAACAGCATGAAAGGCATTGCTGACAGAAAATACACATTCCAGGTAGCTAAAGACGCTAACAAAATCGAAATTGCAAAAGCAGTTGAAGAACTGTTCGGCGTAAAAGTTTCTAAAGTAAACACAATCTCTGTACGCGGCAGATACCGTCGTCAGGGTTGGAAAGGTGGCTACACACCAGCAACAAAGAAAGCTATCATCACACTGACAGCTGATTCTAAGGGCATCGAATTCTTCGAAAGCATGTATTAATATGCCCTCCGTCTTAAACAGTTAAGACGTTTTTAAGTATGGGAGGCGCAAAAGGCGCTTCTCGCAAAAAGACTCATAAGGAGAGTGAACCTAAATGGCTATCAAAAGATTCAAACCGACTACTCCTTCACGCCGTAACATGGCTGTAACAGATTATTCGGTTCTTTCAAAAGTAGCTCCAGAAAGAAGCCTTCTGGAACCTATGAAAACAACAGCTGGCCGTAACAACACAGGCCGCATCACAGTTCGTCACCACGGTGGTGGTAACAGAACAAAATATCGTGTAATCGATTTCAAAAGAAATAAACTGGATGTTCCAGCAACAGTTCTGTCTCTGGAATACGATCCAAACAGAACAGCATTCATCGCTCTGATCCAGTACGAAGATGGTGAAAAATCTTACATCATCGCACCAGACGGTCTGAAAGTTGGCTATATCGTTATGAACGGTCCAAACGCTGACATCAAACCAGGTAACGCACTGCCAATCAGCGCAATCCCAGTTGGTACAGTTATCCACAACATCGAACTCTACCCTGGTAAAGGTGGCCAGCTCGTTCGTTCCGCTGGTAACTTTGCTCAGCTCATCGCTAAAGAAGGCAAATACGGTCTCGTACGTCTGCCATCCGGCGAACTGAGAAACGTTCCACTGAACTGCTACGCTACAATCGGCCAGGTATCTAACCTCGACCATGACAACGTTAAAATCGGTAAAGCCGGTAAAAAACGTCACATGGGTTGGAGACCAACAGTTCGTGGTTCTGTAATGAACCCTGTTGATCACCCACACGGTGGTGGTGAAGGTAAATCACCAGTTGGCCGTCCAGGTCCAGTTACACCATGGGGCAAACCAGCACTTGGTTACAAAACAAGAAACAAACACAAAGCATCTGACAAACTTATTGTTAGACGTCGCAACGGTTAATAAAGGAGTATCGATATGGGTAGAAGTATTAAAAAAGGCCCTTTCGTGCAGCCTGTTCTTCTCAAAAGAGTTAAAGAAATGAACAAAGCTGGCGAAAAAAGAGTCCTCAAGACTTGGAGCCGTTCATCTACAATATTCCCAGATTTTGTAGGCCACACATTCGCAGTACATGATGGTCGTAAACACGTTCCAGTATATGTAACAGAAGATATGGTTGGTCACAAACTCGGCGAATTTGCACCAACAAGAACATACCGCGGTCACGCTGGTTCTAAATCATCTAAGTAATTAAAAGGAGAATCGATTATGGAAGCAAGGGCATACCTTAGACATGTCCGCATCGCACCAAGAAAAGTACAGATCGTTATGGACCTTATCAGAAATAAACCAGTTAACGAAGCTGTTGCTATTCTGCAGCACACACCAAAAGCTGCTTGCGAACCTTTACTTAAACTGGTTAAATCAGCAATGGCAAATGCGGAACACAACTTTAATATGGACAAAAACAATCTGTACGTTGCAGAATGTTTTGTTACACCAGGCCCAACTCTGAAAAGAGTTATGCCAAGAGCACAGGGCAGAGCATACAGAATTCTTAAGAGAACATCTCACATGACAGTAGTTCTCAAGGAAATCGAAGAATAAGGAGGAAGCTATGGGACAGAAAGTTAATCCACACGGTCTTCGTGTAGGCGTTATTAAAAACTGGGATTCTCGTTGGTTCGTTGAAAAGAAAAACTTCGGCGACACACTCGTAGAAGACTACAATATCAGAAAAGTTCTCAAAGCTCAGCTTTACACTGCCGGTGTATCTAAAATTGAGATTGAGAGAGACTCAAAAGTACTGAGACTTAATATTTTCTGTGCAAAACCAGGTATGGTTATCGGCCGTCAGGGTTCCGAAATCGAAAAACTGAGAGCACAGGTTGCAAAACAGGTAAAAAGACCTGTTGAAGAAGTTCTGATCAACATCACAGAAGTAAAAGCTGCAGACGCAGATGCACAGCTTGTTGCTGAAAACATCGCTGCACAGCTCGAAAGACGTGTTGCATTCAGAAGAGCTATGAAACAGGCAATGTCCAGAGCCATGAGAATGGGCGCTAAGGGCATCAAAACAAGCGTATCCGGCCGTCTTGGCGGTGCTGATATCGCTAGAACAGAACACTACCATGAAGGCACAATTCCACTTCAGACACTTCGTGCAGACATCGACTACGGTTTTGCAGAAGCTAACACAACTTTCGGTAAAGTTGGCGTTAAAGTTTGGATCTACAAAGGTGAAGTGCTGAAAGGTGCTAAACCTCGTAGCAAAGGAGGCAACAAATAATGCTTTTACCAAAAAGAGTTAAATACCGCAGAGTACACAGAGGCCGTATGAAAGGCAAAGCTACTCGTGGTAATAAAGTAACATACGGCGAATTTGGTCTGCAGGCTCTGGAACCAGCATGGATCACATCCAACCAGATCGAAGCTGCCCGTATCGCTATGACACGTTACATCAAACGTGGTGGTCAGGTTTGGATCAAAATTTTCCCAGACAAACCAGTTACAGAAAAACCAGCTGAAACTCGAATGGGTTCAGGTAAAGGCTCTCCAGAATACTGGGTAGCAGTTGTTAAACCAGGCAGAGTTATGTTTGAAATCGGCGGTGTTTCTGAAGAACTCGCAAGAGAAGCTATGCGTCTTGCTATGCACAAGTTGCCTATCAAGTGCAAATTCGTTAAAAAGGATGAGGTAGGTGAATAGTATGAAAGCAAGTGAACTTCGTAACATGTCAGCAGAACAGCTGACAGCAACACTCAAAGAACTTAAAGCAGAACTGTTCAATCTTCGTTTTCAGCACGCTATCAATCAGTTGGAAAACCCAATGAGAATCCAGACAGTTAAAAAAGATATCGCAAGAGTTAACACAGCTCTGAGCGCACTCGAAAAATAATAAAGGGAGGTAAAAACAATGGAACGCAATCTTAGAAAAACTAAAGTTGGTACAGTTGTATCCGACAAAATGGACAAAACAATCGTTGTTGCTATCGAAGACAGAGTTAAACACCCTTTATACAAAAAAATCGTAAAAAGAACAATCAAGTTCAAAGCTCACGATGAAAACAATGAATGTGGCATCGGTGACCGTGTAGAAATCATGGAAACACGTCCACTTTCTAAAGACAAAAACTGGAGACTTGTTAAGATAGTAGAAAAAGCTAAATAAGCTAATTTTGAAAAGGAGGACTTGTACACATGGTACAGATGCAGACCTATTTAAAGGTTGCTGACAATACAGGTGCTAAAGAACTCATGTGCATCCGTGTACTGGGCGGCACTCGCAGAAGATATGCAAATATCGGCGATGTAGTTGTAGCTTCTGTTAAAAAGACTACACCATGCGGCGTTGTTAAAAAAGGCGACGTAGTTAAAGCAGTTATCGTTCGTTCCAAGAGCGGCCTGCGTCGTGAAGACGGCTCTTACATCCGTTTTGACAAAAACGCTGCAGTTA
>JAFULT010000061.1 GCA_017483145.1 Oscillospiraceae bacterium
ACACAGGTATGGCTGGGTGGCGACCATTACAAATGGCGCCGGATGCGCTCAAATGGTGTGGAAGAAAAATACATCACAGGCGATGCATCAGACAGGGAAAAATTCCAGAAATGGGCAGAAACCCTTGAAATGGCCATCGGTAACCCTCTTTACCACTGGAGTCATCTTGAACTGCAGAGATATTTTGGTTACAATGGCTGGCTCAATGGAGAATCAGCTGAAGAAGTATGGAATATAGCCAATGCAAAGCTGGCACAGCCTGAAATGAGTGCCCGCGGGCTTATCAAACAGTCCAATGTAAAAGTTGTTTGCACAACTGATGACCCTGTTGACAGTCTTGAATGGCACAAAAAAATCAGGGAAGATGATTCTTTTGATGTACAGGTGCTGCCTGCATGGCGTCCTGACAAGGCACTGAATATTGAAAATCCTGATTATATTGAATATATTGCAAAACTTGGCAAAGCAGCTGATATTGAAATTGAATGCATCAATTGTCTTAAAAATGCTATTTCAAAAAGAATTGATTACTTCCACGAAAATGGCTGTTCAGTATCAGACCATGGTCTTGATTTTGTAATGTATTATCCTGCAGATAAGAAAGAAGTTAATGCAATCTTCAAAAAACGTCTTGCAGGTGAAGAAATCACAACAGAAGAAGCACTCAAGTTCAAAACTTACCTGCTTTTGTTCATGGCTGAAAAATACCGGGAAAAAGGCTGGGTAATGCAGATGCACTTTGGTGTACGCCGTGACCTTAACAAAAAGATTTTTGCAGCGCTTGGCCCGGATGCAGGTATTGACAGTATCAATGACAATGTCCCTGTTGGACAGATGGCACAGTTCCTCAATGCTCTTGCAGAAAAAGACAAACTGCCAAAAACCATCCTTTATTCACTGAACCCTAATGACAATGCTGCTATCGGTACGATTATGGGTGCTTTCCAGGATTCATCCTGTGTAGGCAAAATCCAGCACGGCAGCGCATGGTGGTTCAATGACAACAAAACAGGTATGACAGAACAGATGACCAGCCTTGCAAACATTGGTCTGCTGGGTAACTTTATCGGCATGCTTACAGACAGCCGCAGCTTCCTGTCATACACACGTCACGAATACTTCCGCCGCATTATGTGCAATCTTATCGGCACATGGGTAGAAAATGGTGAATATCCAAATGACGACAAAGTGCTCAAAAAGATTGTTGAAGGTATTTCCTACAACAACACAATTAGATATTTCAACTTTTAATTTAACGGGAGAGATGCAAAATGAAAAAATCAGAAGTAATTCTTGAACTTAAAAAACAGGGTGTTGTTGCTGTTATCCGTGGCGAAAGCTTTGAAGAAGGTGTAAATATCTCCAAAGCCTGTATTGCCGGCGGCCTGAAAGCTATCGAAATGGCTTATACAAACTCTGCTGCATCAGACATCATCAAAGAACTGTGTGAAATGTATAAAGACGATAAAGAAGTGCTTATCGGTGCAGGCACAGTACTTGATGCACCTACTGCAAGAATGGCTATTCTTGCTGGTGCAAAATATATTGTTTCTCCATCATTTGATAAAGAAACTGCAGTTCTCTGCAACCGCTATGGTGTGCCATATCTGCCAGGCTGTATGACAATCAAAGAAATCATCACAGCTATGGAAGCAGGCAGCGAAATTGTAAAACTGTTCCCGGGTTCTGCATTTGGTCCATCCTATATCGGTGCAGTCAAATCCCCGCTGCCACAGGCATCTATGATGGTTACAGGCGGTGTAAATCTTACAAATCTTGACCAGTGGTTCAAAGCCGGTGTTGACGCTATCGGTGTTGGCGGTGAACTGAACAAGCTGGGTGCACAGGGCAAATGGGATGAAATCACAGAAGTTGCTGGCCAGTATGTGGCAAAAGCCAAAGAGGTGAGATAATGAGAATTTTATGTATGGGCGAAACTCTGCTCCGTTACTCTACCTCCAAAGGTCATAGATTTGCTGACCTTGATTTTGCAGTGCACGTAGGTGGCAGTGAAACAAATATTGCTGCTTCTCTGGCTCAGTTTGGCTTTGATACAAAAATGCTGACAAAACTGCCGGATAATGCAATAGGTGATGCTGTTATTGCCTTTATGAGAAAATTTGGTATAGATACATCACCGATACTCCGCAACAATATGCGTATGGGCGCTTACTTCCTTGAAGGCGGCAGTGGCAACAGAACAAGCCAGGTTATCTATGACAGAGCATACAGTGCTATGACATCATTTACACTGGAAGATGTTGTACTGGACAAACTGTTTGATGGCGTTGATGTATTTGTTGTAAGCGGTATCACAGCAGCCCTTAATGAAAATCTGAAAAATGCAGTTGTTGAAATGCTGAAATACTGTAAAGAACACGGTATTACAACAATTTATGACAACAACTACCGTGCAAAACTGTGGACAGTTGAACAGGCGGGTAAAGCATTCAAAGAGATACTGCCATATGTGGATATCCTGTCAGCAGGATATCTTGATGCACAGAATTTCCTTAATCTTAAATCTTTCAGCGATGATTTTGAAGTAATGCTGGATGATCTGTACAAACAGATGAAAGAAATGTACCCGAATCTGAAATATATTACTTCAACACGCAGACAGATTATTTCAACATCTGTAAATGACCTTACGGCTTATCTTTATACAGATAAACTGCTGGTATCTAAAACATATCATATAGATGATATCGTTGACAGGGTAGGCGGCGGGGATGCATATATTTCCGGTCTTATCTATGGTCTGCTTTCAGGAAAAGCAGATGAAGAAGCGCTGGAATTTGCCTGCTGTGCATCTGTTCTTAAACATACTGTCCATGGTGATGTAAATCTTTTCAGTGTGAAAGAAATAGAAACTTTTATGAACTCTGGTGTATCAAGAATCAACAGATAAACTATAGAGCCGGTATTAATATACCGGCTTTTCCTTTTTTGATACTATGTGATATAATTGTATGGAAATCAATATGCAGTATTCAGCAGTTTTAAGGAGAAATACAATAAATGGCAGATAAAATATATACAATCAATGACTGGTGGGGCGGCCCTCTTTGCGGTGTGGCAGATTATAACAAAACTAAATTTATATATCAACGCCGTTTTGATGAAGAAATGGATATGTATACCAACGACTATTTTCTTACACCGGTGACAGAAGAAGATTTTGAAAAAATAATGGCAGATTGGAATTATTGGATTTCTCTTTGTAAACAGGGAAAAACAGCGGAATATTCCAGAACGGACAGTAACAATGTCAATAAAATTGCAGAGATCCAGCCTTTATATCATTGTTGCGTTTTAAAAGGCGAATTTTTTATAAATGAGCATTTTAATTCACAATTGGAAAACAGCTATGTGGAATGGTCTGAATCAGAATATAACATCCCGGAAACCTATGAGGCAATGATGGGAAGGTTATATGACTGTTATTATGAAGATTTCAACTGGATGATACTATCTTCGGATAATGAGTATTACATTAATCAGCTGAATAAAGAAGTGAATTCCGGTCATGATTTATATGGAATGAAACTTATACCTGAAGCTAAAAGTGAAATGAATGATGATGTTATTTTCTCTGCCTATGAAAACAATGAAAAAATTTATTATCTTATTCATTTTACATATTCAAACTATACGACTGCAGAATATCCTGTCTACAAAAAACTGGGTAATTTAGAACAACTTGAAGAATATCTGATTTCTACCATACAGATGTAATATCCGGCACATATGACATAATTACACATTTTATTACTTGACATTGAATATTAAATAAAGTAATATAATAATTCAGAGATATTTTGTCTTATAAATTTTTGAAAGGCGGTGGACTATGGGACAGACAATTACAGTAAATCGTGCTGCAAGACATGAATATTTTGTTCTGGAAACATATGAAGCCGGTATAGAACTTTACGGTACAGAAATCAAATCTATCCGCAATGGTTCAGTAAACCTTAAAGAATCCTGGGCAGATATTCAGAATGGTGAAGTAT
>JAFULT010000062.1 GCA_017483145.1 Oscillospiraceae bacterium
CCGGCAAGGCAGAAGCTGTTACACAGATTCTCACAGTGCTGGACACACTGGAAATGGCACTGGCAGCACCTTGCAGCGATGAAAACTACAAAAAAGGCATCGAGCTGACATACACCACAGCTATGAACAGTCTGAAAAACATCGGTGTTGAACAGATTGATGCACTGAATCAGCCTTTTGACCCTAACTTCCACAACGCAGTAATGCAGCAGGAAGCCGAAGGCGTTGAACCAAACACAGTAATCAATGTGTTCCGGAAAGGCTACAAAATGGGCGACAAAGTTATCCGCCCTGCAACAGTGGTGGTCAGCTGCTAAACACTGCAATCTGGGATATTGTCATTCCGATGGCGCAAGCCGAGGAATCCTTGCACTGATAACAACATCAGAGCAAAAATCCTTCATCAAAATAAATTTTTCCTCAGAATGACAAAACCCGACATAGCGTAGGGGCGGGCGCCCTCGACCGCCCGAAATACAACATCGTTTATAAAAAATTATCTATATACATTTTCTTTTATTAAAAGGAGACACAATTATGAGTAAAATTATCGGTATTGACCTTGGTACAACAAACTCCTGCGTTGCTGTTATGGAAGGCGGCGAACCAGTAGTTATCGCTAATCCGGAAGGTATGAGAACAACACCATCTGTTGTTGGCTTCTCCAAATCCGGCGAAAGACTTATCGGCCAGGTTGCAAAACGCCAGGCTATCACAAACCCGGAAGGCACAGTATCTTCCATCAAAAGAGAAATGGGCTCTGACTACAAAGTAACAATTGACGGCAAAGCCTACACACCACAGGAAATTTCAGCTATGATTCTGGCTAAACTGAAAGCAGATGCTGAAGCATACCTGGGCGAAAAAGTAACAGAAGCTGTTATCACAGTTCCTGCATACTTCAACGACGCACAGCGTCAGGCTACAAAAGACGCAGGCGCTATTGCAGGCCTTAATGTTAAACGTATCATCAACGAACCTACAGCTGCTGCCCTTGCATACGGCGTAGACAAGGAACAGGACCAGAAAATCATGGTTTACGACCTTGGCGGCGGTACATTTGACGTTTCCATCATCGAAATGGGCGACGGTGTACAGGAAGTTCTGGCTACAGCCGGCAACAACAGACTGGGCGGTGATGACTTTGACAACCGCATCATCAACTGGCTGGCTGACGAATTCAGAAAAGACACAGGCATTGACCTGCGCAACGACAAAATGGCTGCACAGCGTCTGAAAGAAGCTGCTGAAAAAGCCAAAATCGAACTGTCCGGCGTAATGCAGACATCCATCAACCTGCCATTTATCACAGTTGATGCAACAGGTCCTAAACACCTTGATATGACACTGTCCCGCGCTAAATTTGACGAACTGACACACGACCTGGTTGAAGCAACAATGGGTCCTGTACGTCAGGCACTGGCAGACAGCGGCCTGTCACCAAGCGACCTGAACAAAGTTCTGCTGGTTGGCGGTTCCACAAGAATCCCTGCTGTACAGGATGCAGTTAAAAAATACCTTGGCAAAGAACCGTTCAAAGGCATCAACCCTGACGAATGTGTTGCACTGGGTGCTGCAATCCAGGGCGGTGTTCTTGGCGGCGACGTAAAAGGCATTCTGCTGCTGGACGTAACTCCACTGTCACTGGGTATCGAAACATACGGCGGTGTATTTACAAAAATCATCGAAAGAAACACAACAATCCCAACTAAAAAGAGCCAGATTTTCTCCACAGCTACAGACAACCAGCCATCCGTACAGGTAAATGTTCTGCAGGGTGAAAGAGAAATGGCAGCAAACAACAAATCTCTGGGTATCTTCAACCTGGACGGTATCGCACCAGCTCCACGTGGTATCCCACAGATCGAAGTAACATTTGACATCGACGCAAACGGCATCGTTTCTGTATCTGCAAAAGACCTGGGCACAGGCAAAGAACAGAACATCACAATCACATCTTCTTCCAATATGTCCAAAGAAGACATTGAAAAAGCTGTGCGTGAAGCAGAACAGTATGCTGAAGAAGACAAAAAACGCAAAGAAGAAGTTGAAACAAGAAACCAGGCTGACAGCCTTGTTTACCAGACAGACAAAGTGCTGAAAGATCTGGAAGGCAAAGTAGCCGAAGAAAAAATCAGCGCTATCAAAGCTAAACAGGAAGAACTGAGAACTGCTCTGCAGGGTGGCGTAAAAACAGAAATCGAAGCTAAAATGACAGCTCTGGAATCTGCACTCCACGATGCAACACAGGAAATGTACGCACAGGCACAGCAGCAGGCACAGCAGACAGCTGACAACGGCGGCCAGCAGTACAATGCAGGCGGCGCACAGGGCGGCGACAATGTGTACGACGCTGACTTCAAAGACGTTGACTAATCAATGATATGCCTCCTTTGTCAAAGGGAGGGGGACCATCGGAGATGGTGGAGGGATTTAAAAAAGAATCCCCCAGTCACCTTCGGTGACAGCCCCCTTTAACAAAGGGGCCGAAATAAATCTACAGGGCGGATTACACATCCGCCTTATAGTTGTGAATAAGAATATATTATATAATGCGTATGGGATGGCCTCCGGACATCCCGTTGCGGATATTCCTTGAATCCCCGCAACAAAAACATAAATTCCATTTTTCAATGAGGACTTAAACAGTGGCAGAAAAAAGAGATTATTACGAAGTCCTTGGCGTTGACAAAAAAGCTACTGACGCCGAGATCAAATCTGCATATCGCAAAAAAGCAAAAAAATATCACCCGGACCTTAACCCGGGGGACGCTGAAGCAGAAAAGAATTTCAAAGAGGTAAACGAAGCCTATGAAGTTCTGTCTGATGCTGACAAAAAACAGCGTTACGATGCATACGGCCATGCCGGCGTAGACCCTAACTTCGGCGCAGGCGGCGGTGCAGGCTGGGGCGGCTACACAGGCGGCTTTGGCGGTGCAGGTGTGGACCTGAACGATATTTTCGAAAGCTTCTTCGGCGGCGGCTTTGGCGGCGGCACACGCCGTGCTGACCCTAATGCCCCACGCCGCGGCGGCGATATCCATATCGGCATCACAATTTCATTTATGGAAGCAGTTCACGGCTGCACCAAAACAGTTACTTACACCAGAAGCGAAAACTGTCCGGATTGCGGCGGCAGCGGTGCAAAGAAAGGCACATCTGCCAGCACCTGTCCGCACTGTAACGGTTCCGGCTATATTATGGAACAGCAGCGCACTCCTTTCGGCGTAATGCAGAACAGACGTGTGTGTCCGCACTGTCAGGGCAAAGGCCGAATCATTTCTGACCCTTGTACAACCTGCCGTGGCTCCGGCCAGGTACAGGTTACAGTAAAGAAAGAAGTAAACATCCCTGCAGGTATCGATGACGAACAGAGCCTGGCTCTGCGCGGTCAGGGCAATGCCGGTGCAAACGGCGGCGCCTGGGGCGACACAATTGTGGTTGTTTCCGTTAAACCGGACCCTATTCTGACAAGAAACGGCTATGATATTTATGTAACTGTTCCTATCACCTATTCACAGGCTGTGCTGGGTGCAGAAATAGTTGTGCCAACAGTTGACGGCAAGGTGCAGTACAATATTCCGGAAGGCACACAGTCCGGTACACGCTTCCGTCTGCGCGGCAAAGGTATCAAATATCTCAACGGCCGTGGCAGAGGCGACCAGTATGTAACTGTAAACGTGGAAATTCCAAAGAAAATCACACGTGAACAGCGCAAAGCACTGGAAGCATTTGATGCAACCCTCAAGGACGACAACTACGAACAGCGCAAAGGCTTTTTCAAAACACTGAAAGACCTGTTCGACGGCGACAAAGACAAAAAATAAACAGTAAAAGCGGAGAGCAATCTCCGCTTTTGTTTTTGTGTAATTATTTGTGCAAACTTCTGATTTGCCTCCCTTGTGAAAGGGAGGTGGCGTTTGCATAGCAAATGCCGGAGGGATTTCTGAAGGAATCGCATATCCACCCGGCTGACACTCTGTCATTCTGAAGGAGCAAAGCGACTGAAGAATCTTTGTACAGCAATTATCTGCAAAGCAATAATTCTGCCGTGTTTACAGCCCCAAAGATCCTTCACTGCGTTCAGGATGACAATACGCTGCTTTGTGTTTATACCCAACCAGTAGGGGCGGGGTTCCACCCCCGCCTGTTGCCGGTTCGCCATGTCCGACACCGCAGGTGGCGACTGTGTGCGAATGCCCGCCGCGGCTGTAGCGTAGCGACTAAATGGTTTTGCCGCAGGCAAAAACGCGAGCCGGTAAGCATAGCGCCGGAGTGGTATTCTGCGACAGCAGAATAAGCCGAGCCTGTCCTGCGAGGCTAACGGGTGCGAGCG
>JAFULT010000063.1 GCA_017483145.1 Oscillospiraceae bacterium
AAACTTGTTCCGCCACAGGCAGATACTGTTGACTTTGCAGAATACATAGCTCCTACCAATGGTGCACCAAACCGGATAGGCATTGATTTCAGCTTTGTTCCAAATGATATGGATGCAGAATTATCCACTGTTACAGTTACAGATACGGTTATCAGTGTAAACCCTGATGACGGCACATATGGAGACCCGGTTACAAGCTCATCTGTTTATGACCTGACAGACCTTGTAGCAGGCGCAGATGCCCCGTTCACTGTGTCACATACAGGTACTACAAATGATATGCAGGGCAATATGTTCTATATCTACAGATCACAGGCGGCGCTTGACTATACCCTTCCAAACGGCACCACAGGTTCAGCAGTAAGTACACAGTTTGAACTCAGCCCGTACTTTGTCAAAGGTACCGGAAGCTATGTGACAATCACAAATGTTACTGAAACAGACGATATAGTGGAAGTCACATATGACCTTTATACCGCAATCCATGCAGGTACAGGAGAAATGAGTCTGCGTGCACGGATGAATTACATGGATGAAAGCGGACGGACCAATACTGTGGAACTGGAATTCGGTGGGGAATATATGCAGTCCGGCGGTCTGCTCACAGACCAGATTATTGCAATACCGTCATCGGCATTTGTTCTGAATGATGATGGTTCCCGCTCTGCAACATTGACTGTGGACCTTTCAGTCGATTGGACAGAATACCCTGCAGATGTTCCGGATGGATTGTATATGGGAACATCCTATGCAATTATTGATAATATAGAAGTTATCCTAGTTGAATACTGATAAAATCAAACAACAAATAATCCTTACGAGGTAATATAAAATGAAGAAAAACAATCTTTTGAAATTTATCATACTGGCAGCACTGCTTGTATTTATTCTCAATCCAGGCCTTAACCCACTTCTTTCAGAAGGAACAAAAAATGCTGTATCTGCTGAACTGCAGGCCAACTTCGGCATGCTGGCAGGCGGTTACTACGGCGTGTTCACACCTGCAAAACTGCTGACAATACTGGCAGTAATCATCTTTGTATGGCTTGTTACAACAGTTGTATGCTTTGTAATGAACAAACTGTCTGCCAACAACAGACACAGTCAGACTGTGGCAGGTATGATGGAAAGTGTTGTAAAGGTTATCGGCACTGTTTTCGGTCTGTCCTGGGCTCTTAACATTATCGGCATTGACCTTGCTGCAATCTTTGCATCCCTTGGCATTGTTGCCCTTATCGTCGGCTTTGGTGTGCAGAGCCTTATCGAAGACTGTGTAACAGGTCTGTTCATCATTCTGGAAGGTGTTTACAACATCGGTGACGTTATCGTGCTGGACACATTCCGCGGCACAGTCCAGAAGGTTTCCCTGCGCACAACAACACTGATTGACACAGCCGGCAACCTTAAAATCATCAACAACTCTGACATCCGCAATGTACAGAACCGTTCTGCAAACCTGTCACTTGCCATCTGTGATGTGGG
The DNA here is from genome assembly GCA_017483145.1 of Oscillospiraceae bacterium. Taxonomy (GTDB): domain Bacteria; phylum Bacillota; class Clostridia; order Oscillospirales; family Ruminococcaceae; genus RGIG3102. The sequence goes on from JAFULT010000063.1 coordinate 1,483, forward strand.
CACATCCTATGATGCTGATATCCGTCAGATTGAAGCAGTTATCAAAGGTTCTCTTGAAAAAATGTACGAAAACAACAAGGACCTGTTTGAAGCAGTACCTGTTTACTACGGTGTACAGCGGCTGGCAGACTCCTGCGTGGTTGTAAGGGTTGGCGTAAATGTAAAAGAAGAAAACTTCTTTGCAGCACAGCGCCGTCTCAACAGAGAAATCAAAATTCTCTTTGACGAAAACGGCATTGAAATCCCATTCAACCAGCTGGTTGTTCACAACGGATAATCATTGTTTATCACTAATCCCCGTCAGCACAGGCGGGGATTGTTTTTTGCCCTGCCTGCCCTTGACAATTCCCCCGGATTTATAATAAGATAAATATTCAAGGGTAAATTCCTTATAATAAGTAATAAATAGTATTCACATATAAACACACTATCCGGAGAAGATTAAATGGCTAAAAAAACACAGCGCTATGACAACGAAAGTATCAGCAGTCTCAAAGGTGCTGACAGGGTCCGCAAACGCCCTGCGGTTATCTTTGGTTCAGACGGTATCGAAGGCTGCCAGCACTCTATTTTTGAAATCCTGACCAACAGTATTGACGAAGCAAGGGAAGGCTATGGCAAAAAAATCACCCTTACCCGCTTTGCTGACGGCAGTATTGAAGTAGAGGACGAAGCCCGCGGTATCCCTGTGGACTTCAACGCCCGTGAACAGAGATACAACTGGGAACTGGTTTTCTGCGAAATGTACGCCGGCGGCAAATACAACAACAATGACGGGGACAACTATCAGTTTTCACTTGGTCTCAACGGTCTTGGTCTGTGTGCCACACAATATGCCAGTGAATATATGACTGCAGACATTGTCCGCGACGGTTTTGAATACCATCTGGACTTTGAACGCGGCGAAAATGTGGGCGGCCTTAAAAAGACACCTACCACAAAGAAAAAAACAGGCTCACGCATCAGATGGAAACCGGACAACCAGGTTTTCAGTGATATTGATGTGCCTGTGGAATATTTCATTGATGTTATCAAGAAACAGGCTGTTGTAAACCCGGGAATCACCTTTGTTTTCAGAAATGAAAACGGCAAAACCTTTGACACACAGGAATTCTATTACGAAAAGGGTATAGAAGACTATGTGGCAGAGATTGTGGGGGAAAACAACATCGGCAAAATTGTGTTTTCCACCTCAGAGGCAAAAGGCCGCGACCGCGACGATATGCCGGAATACAAGGTGAAAATGAATGTGGCATATACATTCTCCAACAAGGTGAACAAAATCGAGTATTACCACAACTCCTCCTTCCTTGAACACGGCGGCTCACCGGACAAGGCGCTGAGATCAGCCTTTGTCAGTCAGTTTGACGCATTTCTCAAACAGAAGGGCCTGTACAAGAAAAATGAAACCAAAATCAAGTTTGAAGATATCCAGGACTGTCTGGTGTTTGTTTCCAGCTGTTTCTCCACACTGACCAGCTATGAAAACCAGACCAAAAAGGCCATTACAAACAAATTTATCACACAGGCCACCACAGACTTTCTCAAGCGTTCGCTGGAAGTTTACTTTATCGAAAATCCTGAAGAAGCAAACAGGATTGCCGCACAGGTGCTGGTAAACAAACAGTCCCGCGAACAGGCAGACAAAACAAGGCAGGGGCTGAAAAAGACACTGTCTGCACAGATTGACATTGCCAACCGTGTGCAGAAATTTGTTGACTGCCGCACAAAGGACGTTTCACAGCGCGAAATCTACATCGTGGAAGGTGACTCTGCCCTTGGTGCCTGCAAAACCAGCCGTGATGCAAACTTCCAGGCACTTATGCCTGTAAGGGGCAAAATTCTCAACTGTCTGAAAAGTGACTATGACAGAATCTTCAAATCAGAAATCATCACAGACCTTATCAAGGTTCTGGGCTGTGGCGTGGAAAGCCCTGCAAAATACAAAAACAACGGCATTGCCACATTCAATATAGACAACCTGCGCTGGAACAAAGTTATCATCTGTACCGATGCTGACGTTGACGGTTTCCAGATCCGCACACTTATTCTCACAATGATATACAGACTGACCCCTGCCCTTATAGACGAAGGCTATGTTTATATTGCAGAGTCACCGCTGTATGAAATAAACACAAAGAACAAAACATATTTTGCCTATACTGAAGCTGAAAAAGCCGATGTACTGGCAAGAATCCGGGGAGAAAAGTTTACCATCCAGCGTTCAAAAGGTCTGGGTGAAAACGAAGCTGAAATGATGTGGATGACCACTATGAACCCGGAAACACGCCGCCTTATCAGGGTGTGCAAGGCTGATGTGGAAAAAACACGGGAAGTGTTTGAACTGCTGCTGGGTGACAACCTGGCCGGCAGAAAACAGCACATTGCCGACTATGGTGCAGATTATCTGGACCAGCTGGATTTATCATAAGAAGGAGTAAACAATGGCAAAGAAAAAGACAAAACAGCCTGCCATCAACCGCCGTGGACTTGATGACAGCGTGGAAATACTGTCTGCCGGTGTGGTACAGGAAACCCCTATTACCGATACACTTGAGCAGAACTATATGCCTTATGCCATGAGCGTTATCGTGTCCCGTGCCCTGCCGGAGATTGACGGGTTCAAACCGTCCCACCGCAAACTGCTGTACACAATGTACGATATGGGTCTGCTGAAAGGGGCCAAGACAAAATCTGCCAACATTGTTGGACAGACAATGCGTCTCAACCCTCACGGTGACGCCGCCATTTACGAAACTATGGTCCGTCTTTCCCGCGGCAACGAAAGTCTGCTGGTGCCTTTTGTAGACAGCAAAGGCAACTTCGGCAAAGCCTACAGCCGTGATATGGCATATGCAGCCTCCCGTTACACAGAGGCAAAGCTGGACAGCATCTGTGAAGAGCTGTTCCGTGATATTGACAGCGACACAGTGGACTTTGTGGACAACTATGACTCCACCCGCAAAGAACCTACCCTGCTGCCAACCACATTCCCGAACATACTTACAAACAATACCCTGGGTATTGCTGTAGGTATGGCATCATCAATCTGCTCTTTCAACCTGGAAGAAGTGTGCAACACCACAATTGCACTGCTGAAGGATGAAAACCACAACGTAAAAGACACCCTGCTGGCACCGGACTTTGCCGGCGGCGGCATAGTGCTGTACGACCAGAGCGACATCGATTCTGTTTATAACACAGGCCGCGGCAGCATCAAGGTGCAGAGCAAATGGGAATATATAAAAGGCGACAACCTGATTGAAGTAACACAGATTCCGCCAACCACCACAGTGGAAGCCATTATGGACAAGGTGGCTGACCTGGTAAAACAGGGCAAGGTAAAGGAAATCAACGATATGCGTGATGAAACAGACCTTCACGGTCTGAAACTTACCTTTGACCTTAAACGCGGCCAGGACCCTGAAAAACTGATGGCAAAGCTGTTCAAATCCACTCCGCTGGAAGACACCTTCTCCGCCAACTTCAACGTGCTTATCGGCGGTGTGCCACAGGTGCTGGGGGTAAAGGAAATCATAGATGAATGGATTGCATTCAGAAAAGAATGTGTGAAACGCCGCACCTTCCACGACCTTAAAGGCAAAAAAGACAGGCTGCACCTTGTAAAAGGTCTGGAATACATCCTGCTGGACATTGACAGGGCTATTGCCATTGTCCGCGAAACAGAGGACGAAAAAGAAGTTGTGCCAAATCTGATGATTGGCTTTGGCATTGATGAAATACAGGCTGAATATGTGGCAGAAATCAGACTGCGCCAGCTGAACAGAAACTATATTCTGAAAAGAATTGAAGAAAAGGAACAGCTGATTGCAGAAATTGCCGAACTGGAAGCAATTCTGAAAAGCGAAAGCAAAATCAGAAAAATCATTATCAGAGAGCTGGAAAATGTTATCAAAAAATACGCAAAACCAAGAAAAAGCGAAATCCGCTACGGTGTGCCTGTTGTGGAAGATGAAAAGGAAGCAGAAGAAATTCCTGCCTACCCTGTAAACATCTTTGCCACACAGCAGGGCTATCTGAAAAAGATTACACCGCAGTCCCTGCGTATGTCCGGTGAACACAAGCTGAAAGAGGACGATAAGATTGTCCTTCATACAGAAACTACAAATGATGCCCACCTGCTGTTCTTTACAGACAAAGCGGCGGTGTACAAAACCCGCGCAGCAGCCTTTGACGATACAAAGGCCAGCGTTCTGGGCGAATATGTACCTGCAAAACTTGGTATGGAAGACGGGGAATCAATTGTAAAAACAATAGTTGTGAAAGACTATACAGGTTTCCTGCTGTTCTGCTTTGACAACGGCAAGGTGGCCAGAGTGCCGCTGTCTGCCTATGAAACAAAGACTAACCGCAAAAAGCTGATAAATGCATTTTCAGACAAAGCAGCCCTTGTGGACATCCTGCACTTTACAGAAAATACAGACATTGTGCTGATTTCCACAGTAAACCGCGCCCTTGTGGTAAACACTTCCCAGATTCCGGAAAAAACCACAAAGAATTCCATCGGCGTACAGGTGCAGACACTTAAGAAAAACCAGACTGTTAAATCTGCCATTACACTGGCACAGGCACAGCTGGAAAACCACTCAAAATTCCGCACCAAGAATATTCCTGCTGCCGGCAGTTTCCTTAAAGAAAACGATATAGCCCAGCAGCTTACATTTGAATAAAAAAGAAAGCAGAGAAAATCCCTGCTTTCCATCTATAAGTAAGAGTATTGTTTATACCCGTCGGTGTAAACTTTCTCTTACTGTTTATGGATAAGAGAAAGTTTTCCCTTGTCCGTAATGCTATTATTTGCACAAAATTCACAATTATACACTATAAAACCATATTGCAAAAAAAAGCAATATATGGTATAATTAATTAGTCATAAAGTATGAAAGGTTAGATACTATGGGTATTTTAGAAATTATTACAGGCGTATTGCTTATCCTCTGCAGCGTTGTTATCGTAATGCTGGTTATGGCACAGGAAGCACACGGCGGCATGGGCGCAGTTGGTGGCGCTATGATGGATATGGGCTCCCGTTCCACAGATGCAAGAATTGCCAATGTTACAAAATATGCAGGTGCTGCATTCTTTGCACTGGCAGTTGTTGTAAATGCTATCAACATTCTTGCAAAATAATTATTGTAGATAAGCTGAAGCCGTTGCATTATGTAACGGCTTTTTGTCATGTATAGAAACAGTTGTTTTAATCACAATAAATCAAAAAAAGAAAGAATTATAAATGCCAATAAAAGAAAGAATTTTAAAAGATTTACAGGCAGGTCCTGTAAAATACAAAAAACTGCAGTCAAAGTACAAAGCCAGCAAAAAGTTTTTTGATGCTATGGAAGAGCTGTACAATGCAGGCAGAATAACAGAAAGAAACGGCTACATCCACCTGGTACAACCAAAGAAAAAGAACACAGATCCGTCCCTTATGGAAGGCACGGTGGTAAAGCTGACAGAAAACTTTGGCTTTGTACGTGTGGCTGAACTGGAAAAGGATGTTTTTATTTCCGGCCGCCTTATGAAAGGCGCTGTGCCGGGGGATGAGGTGCTTGTCCGCAGGGTGCGCTCTGTGTCCCGCGATTTTGAAGGGGAAATTGTGGAAATAACAAAGGAAAAGCACAATCTGGTTGGTGTGGTAACCCATATCGGCAGACAGATTACAGTGCAGCTGAAAGACTGCCAGTATGTGAATATGAAGGCTGAAAACAAAGCCCCTGTGGTGCTGGACGATATTGTGCTTATAGATGTTACCAACCGCGGCACAACCCACAGCCGTCTTGGCTGTAAAATCACACAGGTTATCGGCACTGTTTCTTCATCAGCCAAAGCCGTGCAGGTGCTGCTGGCAGAGAAAAATGTGCAGACAGAATTCCCGCAGGCTGTTGTCAGTGAAGCCGCAAAGGTTATACGCAATACAGACCTGGCGGCAGAATTTGCCAAGCGCACAGACCTGCGCCATATGCCGATATTTACCATAGACAGCGCATCCACAAAAGATATTGACGATGCCATTTCCATTGAAAAAACAGAAAAAGGCTATCGACTGGGTGTGCACATAGCTGACGTAAGTTTTTATGTAAAAGGCAGCAGCGAAGTGGACAAAAACGCCTATGACCGCGGCACATCCATTTATTTCGGAGACAGCGTTATCCCTATGCTGCCAAAGGAATACTCCAACGATGTGTGTTCTCTCAATGAAAACAGCGACAGACTGGCATTTTCCTGCTTTATTAATCTGGACAGCAAAGCCAACATCACAGGCTACAAATTTGAAAAAACTGTTATCCGCAGCAGGGTAAAGGGTGTATACAGTGAAATAAATGAAATCCTTTCCGGCAACATCTCTGATGAAATGCAGGAAAAATATTCACAGGTATGGGAACAGATTTTTATTGCAAAGGACCTGTACACACTGCTGAGAGAAAAACGTGTTGCCCGCGGCAGTATGGATATTGAAAGTGACGAAGCCTATATCATTTTTGATGAAAAGGGCAAAGCAGTGGATATTTCCAAAAGGGAACGCGGTATGTCAGAAATGATTATCGAAGAATTTATGCTGCTGGCCAACAACTGTGCGGCAAACCTTGGCCGCAGGCACAGCCTGCCTTTTGTATACCGTATACATCAGGCGCCGGATGCAGAAAAACTGTACACTTTAAAGGAAAACCTGGGCAGAATCGGTCTGGCTTTGCCGCAGGACAAAAATAAAAGCTTGCAGCAGGCAATGAGTGAACTGCTGGACAAAACCCGCGGCACAAACCTGCAGAATGTGGTGCATAAACAGGTGCTGCGCAGCCAGTCAAAGGCAAAATATTCCCCGGACCCTGTGGGTCACTTTGGTATTGTGCTGGATGATTATGCCCATTTTACCAGCCCTATCCGCCGCTATGCAGACCTGGCCATCCACCGCATTCTGTCCGAATATGTGACCGGTGGCAATATGGAAAAAATCAATAAACGCTTTGGCAGATTTGCCCCAAACCGGGCACAGCAGGCTTCCAATACAGAACTGGTGGCTATGACTGTGGAACGAGATGCCACAGATATCTACAAAGCAGAAATTATGGCTGACCATATAGGCGAAACTTTTACAGGCACAGTTTCCGGCGTAATGAGCTATGGCGTATATGTGGTGCTGGACAATACAGTGGAAGGCCTGGTGCACCTCTCCCTGCTGGATATGTACAACCCAATCCTGCAGGAAGGTTACAGCCTGTCCTGTGCAATCACAGGCGAAAGCTACCGCATAGGCGATGTGGTTACTGTAAAGGTTATCGGCACAGATATCCTTAACGGCAATGTGGACTTTGCAATGGCTGATACGGAAATTGTGCAGGCAGCTGCCCCACAGCAGAAAACCCGCAAGGCAAGCCCGAAACGCTATGAAAAAGAAAAAGGCAGAAAAGCCCCAACCAAAACAAAATACAGAAGAAGATAAACAAAAAACAGGCTGGATGCAGCCTGTTTTGCTTTTATAGACTTTGTAACATATTTGTGCTATATTATTGTTATTATGAAAGGATAATCTG
>JAFULT010000064.1 GCA_017483145.1 Oscillospiraceae bacterium
ACGGGCGGATAATATCCGCCCCTACGGGATTACAGCATAATAAAATTTCTTATGTAACTATTATATAAACCCCAATTTGTCAAACAGTATAATTGCATCTGCACACAGCACCCTGCCGCAAAAAGCCAGGCTGTATTATACAGTCTGGCTTTTACTGTTTTGTCAGCTCCGTCAGAAATGGCGGGTGTTTTTATTTTGCAAAAGGCAGTGTATATGCTGTGGCTGTCCTTGTATATTGGGATGATTAATGATAAAATACAATCAGAAAGATAAACTGAATAAGGATAGGATATTTTTTATATTTATCAGTTTGATTACAGGAGTGATACGATTATGATTTCAGAAAAAGAGTTTTTTAAATTTGCAAAAAAGACAAATAAAATCCTTAGAGACTGCTATGTCGGAACTCAGTATCCTACTGATCCGGAGCCTGACTACAAAGAAAAATATGGTTTTTCATTGCATGAACTGTCTCCAATCAAAGGCTCTTCATCCTTAACAAAAGATAATTATTACTTTTTCAGAAAAGATACTGTGGAAGACTGCAAAGATGATTTACTGGCTCTTTGTGCAATGCTGCCAAAACTGAAAACAGTCAAAGCAGGCACTGCAGGGACTATTGCATATATAGATTTAATCCCTGATGGAAAAAACACATATGAAACTTTATTGATGTCTTTAGAAAATATTGATAGATTTATTGCCATATTAGTTCTATGTCGTATTGGCACAAGAGGAGAATTTATAGGGACAGAAAAATTCTCTGCAGTTACAGTTGACCTGGATGAAAAATATAAATCAATTGTAAACCCAAGCGCTGAATAGTATAACGGATAACACCAAGACAATGGCCGTGTGGCAATGCGATTCTACGTTACACTGACAGCGCCATTACGTCAATCTTTACACAAGTGGGTCTTTTAAAACTAAAAGCTATAATTTACCATACTTATTAAGAAACGCCACAGCATTGCTGCTGTGGCGTATTTTTTATCTTTCCAGTTTGTCGCAGATTGCTTCAATGGCTTTTGTGGCCTGTTTCAGGTCTTCGTTAGGATAGCCGGAAGCCTTTTTGACAATGGCAGTAAGTCTGTCCAGTGCTTTAAGCAGTGCGGCGTAAACCTTGGAAATACCTGTAGGAGTGCGCGGTTTTGCCACCACAGTTTTTGGTGCGACATACAGCTGGCGGCCTGTTTCAAGGTCAAACACATCTGTATAATATGGGGAGTAAACATCCCAGCCCAGTTCCTGTCTGATTTTTTCTTCAAACACAGGGAAAACATCCGGTTCGCCGTGAACAAGGAAGATTTTCTGCGGTGTGTTTTCAAAACCTTTCAGCCAGCGGATAAGGCCTGCCTGGTCAGCGTGGCCGGAAATACCGTCCAGCTTGATGATTTTTGCGTTTACTTCAATTGTTTCTCCGAACAGTTTTACTTTGTCCACACCGTCCAGCAGGCGGCGGCCCAGAGAGCCTTCTGCCTGATAGCCTACAAACACAATGGTGCTGTCTGCGCGCCACAGGTTGTGCTTGAGATGATGGCGGATACGGCCTGCGTCACACATACCGGAAGCAGAAATGATAACCTTCGGATTTTTGTCAAAGTTTATCATCTTACTTTCGTCACTGGTGATTGCAGTTTTCAGTGTAGGGAAATTGATAGGGTCAATGCCGTCCTTTACCTTTGCCATTGCTTCTTCGTCAAAATAGCCGTAGATGTTGTCATCAAACACCTTTACTGTTTCAATTGCCATAGGACTGTCGATGTAAACAGGAATTTTGCGGCCGTTCAGCATATCCTTTGCAATGATGTCGCGCAGGAAATACAGCAGTTCCTGTGTTCTGCCTACTGCAAAGGCAGGAATAACCACATTGCCGCCGCGGTCAAAAGTTTCTTCAATCACCTGTGCCAGCTTTACACGGTAGTCTTTCACCACTTCGTGCAGGCGGTCGCCATAGGTGCTTTCGCAGACGATATAATCTGCATATTTTATAAACTGAGGGTCTTTGATAAGCGGCTGGTCGATGTTGCCCACGTCACCGGAGAACACCACAGTCCTTTTTACACCGTTTTCTTCAATTATAACTTCAATGGCTGCAGAGCCGATAAGGTGACCCACATCGTGGAAAATGGCTGTGACACCCGGCACAACTTCCACCACGTCCTGGTATTCCACGCCGCGCAGCATACGCAGTGTAGCCTGTGCATCGTCCTGTGTGTACAGCGGTTTTACTTCCGCTTTGCCGCTTCTCTGGTTTTTTCTGGTCTGCCATTCAGCTTCTGATTCCTGTATATGGGCAGAGTCCATAAGCATAATGTGACACAGGTCCACCGTGGCATTGGTGCACCATATCTTGCCTTTGAAACCGCCTTTTGACAGCAACGGCAGATAGCCGGTGTGGTCCACGTGGGCGTGTGTAACCAGCACAGCATCGATTTCATTTACAGGTATAGGCATATCATAGCTGATGTCCTCTTCCCTGCCCTGGCGCATACCCCAGTCAATAAGAATATTCTTGCCACAGGCTTTCAGCAGGTGGGCAGAACCCGTAACCCCGTGTGTGGCGCCTACAAACTGTAATTGCATAATATTCTCCTTATATCATAATTTATCTATATTCCTATTATATAACATTTGCCCCTACAAAGTAATCTGCAGGGGCAAAATATCACTTAAATTTTACATTTTACATATAATTTATGCTCTTTTTCTCTTTCTGAGCAGTGACTTCAGCAAGGATTTTGCAAAGCTGAACAGCGGCATAAAGTTGAAACCGCAGATAATCACTGTCAGAATCACGCTGATAACAATCCAGTGGCTGATTTCATTTATCATAATAAACGCCAGCCCACCGGTGAGCGCCACATTGACTGCCATAAACAATGGTGAAAAATTGATTTTAATAAATTTTGACGTGCCCACTGCACGCAGTACAAACACCAGCAGGTAGCTTAAAAATGTGGCAACAGCCGCACCCTGTGCACCCCATTTCGGGATAAGTACAAGGTTCATAGCGATGTTGGAGAAAGCGCCTGTCATCATTGTGATAAGGTTGGATCTGCCATTTTTCTGCACCATATAGATGGATGACAGGAAACCGGAAAAGCTGGAAAATATGGTGGCCATAATCAGTACCGGGATAAATTTCCAGGATTCATAGTATTCCGGTGCCACCATAAAGCTTACCAATGGGCGGCACAGCAGGATAAGACCTGCGCCGGCCATAAACATTACACCCTGATATGCCTTGAAAACTGTGGTAAAGAACTGTTCCGGGTGTTCGTTCTGGCCTTCCTTGACTGCAGAAATCTGCCAGGCTTCTGTAAATACTGTGGAAAACAGATTTACTATTGACGGAATCTTGTAGCTGATGGCGTAGATGCCGCCGGCGGCGGCAGAAACCATTGCTGTAACAAGATAGTGGTCGGATACATTGGTAATCCACCAGAAAACCCCTGTAGGAATCAGCGGCAGACAGTAGGACAGCATTTCTTTTGCCAGTTTTTTGTCCACGGCGGAAAAAGAAAAGCTTTTCCAGCAGCCGCTGACAACTGAAAGGAACAGAAAGCTGACAAAGTCTGCTGTGATTGTGGCCAGGATGTATCCCATTGCACCCATATTCAGCTTTACAAGGTAAAGATAAACAAAAAACAGGGTGCTGACTGTGGCCATAATGCCGTCAACAGCGTACAGGCGTGTAAGTGTGCGTGCACGGGTAAACTGCTGCACCAGTGTACGCATACAGCTGCACAGCAGGTACAGGTAGAGATAGCGCACATACTGGCTGATAAATGTGATTTTTACTATTGCCGGGTAGAATGCCAGCAGTACCACAAAGCCAAAGGCATAGGTCAGGGCCGCAACGCTGAATACCCCCTGTTTGGAGTAATTCTTGTCCAGACCAAAACGGATAATGCTGTTTGGTATGCCCAGGGAAACCATAGGGATAAGCAGGTTTGCCGTCTGGGTCATAAGGTCAACTGTGTTGAATTCATCCGGAGACAGCACCGCTGTGTATATCGGCATCAGCAGGAAAACAAGGAACTTGCTGCTGAAAGTGCTGATAAAGAACAGGCCGGTGTTGGAAAGCAGGAATTTATATTTACTGTTCAAATTGATTTTTCCTTTGTTGTTAAAAGTCTGTATCCTATTTATTATAGTATTTATTTGCCTTTTTTACAATAGCAGGCGGCAGATTTGACTGCACAATAAAGCCGGGCTTTATCCAGCCCGGCCTGTTTTATGCTTTTCTGATTACCTTGCAGGGGTTGCCCACCGCAACACTGCCTGCGGGGATGTCCTTTGTCACCACACTGCCTGCGCCGATAACGCAGTTGTCACCTATGGTCACACCGGGGCACACCTTTACCCCCACTCCAAACCACACGTTGCTGCCAACCGTGATTGGTCTGAAAATCTGATAACCTGCCAGACGGCGCCGTGGGTCTGTGGGGTGCACCGCTGTTACAAAGGTGCAGTCCGGGCCCACCAGCACATTGTCGCCAAAAGTAACCGGGCCGCCGTCAAGAATTTTGCAGTTGTAGTTGGCAAAGAAATTTTTGCCAAGGGTTATGTATTCCCCGTATTCACAGATAAAAGGAGATTTGATATAACAGCCTTCCCCTGCATTTTTAATCAGCTGTTCCAGTATTTCAGCCTTTTTTGCAGTATCAGCCGGGGATGTGCTGTTGTACTGCCAGCACAGCAGTTCTGCTCTGTCGCGGGCAGCCTTCAGGTCTTTGTCTCCGCGGATAAATTCCAGCCCGGCCAGCGCCTTTTCTCTTTCTGTCATAGCAATTCTCCATTTCCTTATTCTAAAAAATCCTGTACCGATGTACAGGATTTGGTGGCACCCCCTGCGGGAATCGAACCCACGACTAGCCCTTAGGAGGGGCTTGTTATTGCGAGCATAGCGAGCACCATGGTTCTGCCGGCAGAAATTTTATATTTCGGAAAATGCGCAGCATTTTATTGCAGATGCAAGCCGGCAGGTTCATATATCCATTTAACTAAAGCCTGTACTTCAAAAGTACAGGCTTTATATTGGCACCCCCTGCGGGAATCGAACCCACGACTAGCCCTTAGGAGGGGCTTGTTATATCCATTTAACTAAGGAGGCATATAAAGTATTATTTATTGTACCCCTTTTTACCGCAAAAATCAAGTTTATGGTCAAAAAGAGCTATTGACTTATATGTTATAATTTAAATATATGATTTCAAAGGAGAATATTATGAAAAAACTTGGTTTTGGTTTTATGAGACTGCCGCTGCTGGACGAAAACGACGTGCTGAGCGTTGATGTGGACCAGCTGTGCAGAATGGTGGACACCTTTATCGAACGCGGTTTTACATATTTTGACACCGCCTATGTGTACCACAAACAGCAGAGCGAAGTGTTTCTGAAAAAGGTATTGAGCGAAAGATATCCGCGTGACAGATTCCAGCTGGCAACAAAACTGCCTATGCCTATGGTAAACAGCGTGGAAGACAACGAAAAACTGTTCAACGAAGAACTGGAAAAATGCGGCGTGGAATATTTTGACTATTATCTGCTGCACGCCATGAACGCAGAACGCTTTGAAAAAGCAAAGAAGTACAACAGCTGGGAATTTCTGAAGAAAATGAAGGCCGAAGGCAAAATCAGACACATAGGTTTTTCATTCCACGATGATGTGAAACTGCTGGAAGAAATGCTGACCCTGTGGCCTGAAACAGAGTTTGTACAGCTGCAGATAAACTATATCGACTGGGAAAACCCATCCATCCAGGCAAAGGAATGCTATGACCTGTGCACAAAACTGGGTAAACCTGTGATTGTAATGGAACCAATCAAGGGCGGCAGTCTGGTGAATATTCCGGAAGATGCCGAAAAACTGTTCAGGGACTATGCACCGGATGCATCCACAGCCAGCTGGGCAGTGAGATATGCCGCCAGTCTGGACAATGTGATGATGGTGCTGTCCGGCATGAGCAACTACAGCCAGCTGGATGACAACACAGCATATATGGAAAACTTTGTGCCGCTGAACGAAGAAGAAAAAGCCATTGTGGACAAGGTAGTGGATATTATCAATTCTTCAATTGCTGTTCCTTGCACAGCCTGCGGATACTGTGTGGACGGTTGCCCGATGGGTATTCCTATTCCAAAATACTTTGCCCTGTACAACGCTGAACTGCAGGCGCTGAACAAAGGTTTCTCCACACAGCAGACATATTACACAAATATGACTGTAACACTGCCAAAAGCCAGCCGGTGCATCGGCTGCGGTGCCTGTGAAGCCAGCTGCCCACAGCACATCGGCATTATCGACGGACTGAAACTGGTGGCAGAAAGATTTGAAAAATAATAATCTGTAAATAAAAACCGGGATGTATATCGCATCCCGGTTTTTTGCGCAAAAAAGGCATCCGCAGATGCCTTTTGTTTTTTATCAGAATTCTTTTACCATCATTTTTGCAGCTTTGTAGATGTCGCCGCAGCCAAGAGTGATTACCAGGTCACCCGGCTGAACATTTTCTTTGACATAGTTTACCACGCCGTCAAAGCCTTCAAACCATACACTGCCCGGAATAAGTGCGGCAAGGTCTTTTGTGTAGATGCCGATTGTGTTGATTTCACGGCTGCCCATGATTTCAGTCATTACAACCTTGTCTGCCAGCTGTAAGCTTTCAGCAAATTCGTTCAGCAGCATTTTTGTACGGGAATAAGTAAACGGCTGGAAAACCGCCCATACGCGTTTGAAGCCCATATCATTTGCCGCATTGAGAGTGGCTGTGATTTCTTCAGGGTGGTGTGCATAGTCATCTGCAATTGTAACACCATTTACTGTGCCCAGGATTTCAAAACGTCTGCCTGCACCGCCAAAGGCATTTGTGCCTTTTGCAATATCTTCCGGTGATATACCGCTCATATGGCAGGCTGCAAAGGCTGCCAGGGAGTTGTAGATATTGTGTCTGCCAGGGATTGAAAGGTGGATTGTTGCCAGGATTTCACCTTTGTATTCCACATCATAGCTGTAGAAGCTCTGATGTTCTTTTCTGATATTCACACCGCGGTAGTCGTTGCCTTCTGCCAGACCAAATGTTGTGATTGGCACCTGCATATCTCTGATTACGCTTGTTGTGTTTTCATCATCGCCGTTGATGATAATGCCGCCTGTTGCAAGGGAAGTAAATTTTTTGAAGGAATTCTGCAGATTTTCAAAAGTTTTGAAGAATTCCAGGTGGTCGTGGTCAATGTTGAGAACAATTGCCAGATAAGGTGTCAGTTCAAGGAAGGTGTAGCTGTATTCACAGGATTCAATAACCACATTTTCCCCTTTGCCGTCACGGCCATAGCCGTTGATAAGTGGCAGTTTGCCGCCGATTACACAGGCAGGGTCTTTGCCTGCCATAATCATAATCTGGCTGATAAGGCTGGTTGTGGTGGTTTTGCCGTGTGTACCGCTTACGCAAACTGATTTTTCAAAGAAACGGCTTACTTCGCCCAGCATAATACTGCGTTCCACACAAGGGATACCCAGTTCTTTTGCCCTGGCCAGTTCGCAGTTGTCTTTGAAAATAGCTGCAGAGTAAACCACCAGGTCTGCACCTTCCACAGCTGATGCTTCGTGCGGGATATTGATTTTGATACCCATAGCACGTTCATAATTGATAATATCGCCTTCGTTTACATCACTGCCTGTGATGTGATAGCCACGGCCGGCCAGAATCTGTACGATTGGGTACATACCACTGCCGCCGATGCCAACAAAATGTATATTCTTCTTGCCATCCAAAATGCTCATATTCTATATCTCCATAAGTTAATTATAATGCTACTACATACTTAATCATATTTTACCACAAAAATGATAAATGTAATAGTCTTTTTGAAAAATTTATGAAAACTATTGACAACACTGTATTTACTGTGTATATTGAATATATACAGTATACACTGCAGAGGTACTATATGAATATAATTATATCCAACCGGTCTGATCAACCGATTTACACCCAGATAGAACAGCAGATACAGGCGGCCATAATCAGCGGCCAGCTGAAAGAGGGCGATATGCTGCCATCAATGCGCGCACTGGCAAAAGACCTGCGCATCAGCATTATCACCACCAAACGAGCCTATGAAGAGCTGGAAAAAGCCGGCTTTATACAGACTGTGGCAGGCAAAGGCTGCTTTGTTGCGCCGAAAAATCTGGAATTTGTAAAAGAAACACATCTGAAAGAGCTGGAGGACACTCTGGAAAAATCAGTTGAACTGGCCAGAATGTGCAACATTTCAAAAGAAGATCTGCACAATATGCTGGATTTATTTTTAAAAGGAGATTTATATGAATAATGCCATAGAGATTAAAAATCTGTGCAAAAATTACCCTTCCTTCACACTTAAAAATGTAAATATCACCTTGCCCAAAGGGTATATAATGGGGTTTGTAGGTGCAAACGGGGCTGGTAAGTCAACCACTATTTCTGCTCTGCTGGGGCTGATAAAACCTGACGGCGGCAGCTGTCTGATTGACGGCAAGGATATGAGATATATGAATAACGCCGAAAAGTCACAGATAGGTGTGGTGCTGGATGAATGCAACTTTCCTGAAACACTGAACTGGAAACAGGTGGATAAATTTATGAAGAAGATTTACTCTTCATGGGACAGCGAAAAATTTTCAGCTGACTGCAGAAAATGGAAACTGCCTGAAAAAACACCTGTGGGCAAATATTCCAAAGGTATGAAAATGAAGCTTTCCATCGCCGCTGCAATGTGCCATGGTGCAAGACTGCTGGTTATGGACGAAGCCACCAGCGGTCTGGACCCTGTTGTAAGAAATGAAATACTGGATATACTGCTGGACTTTGTTCAGAATGAAGAAAACAGTGTATTTATCTCCAGCCATATAATTTCTGACCTGGAAAAAGTATGTGATTATATTACTTTTATCAAAGACGGAGAAGTAGTTTTCTCCCGGGAGAAAGATTTGCTGTGTGATGACTATGGTATTTTGCGCTGTTCCAACAGCGATTTTGAAAAAATCGACAAAGGGCGGATTGTTGCATACAATCAGAATTCCTTTGCCACAGATGCACTGGTACACAAAAGCAGAATTACAGGTGACCATATCATCGACAAAGCAAACATCGAAGATATTATGCTGTATTATATGAAGGAGGGCAAATAATGGCCGGTCTTATATACAAAGATATTATGGTTATGAAAAAAACACTTGTGCTTTACGCCTTTATATCCGTTTTATATGGTTATATGGAGATTACCACCAACAGTTCCGGCATTATGTTTGCCATGGTTATGCTGGCTTCAACTATGGTGCCCATATCCAGTATAGCCTATGATGAACGCTGCGGATGGGACAGAGTGGTAAACACCTGCCCGCTGTCACGCAGTCAGGTTATTATTGCAAAATATCTGCTGGGGCTGGTACTGACAGCCATATCTGCAGTGGTTGTATTTGCAATATACCTGTTTCACCCGCATATGACAGTTACAGAAAATATAGGCACAGTAGCTGTAATGTCACTTATGGCGCTGGTGTATCAGGCATTGCTTCTGCCTACAATTATAAAGTTTGGCAGTGAGAAAGGCAGAATGATTATGATGGTTATTCTGTTTGCACCTGTTGTGCTGATTTTTGCAATACCCAAGCTTCCTTTCATAGACCTGTCTGCGCTGGCAGATATGCTGGAAAGAAACAGCAATATACTGCCATTTATCACAGTTGCAGTCATAGCTGCAGTATACATCTGTTCTGTGGCTTTATCCGTAAAAATTTACAAAAATAAAGATTTATAATAAAAAACACCCGGGCATACAATGTCCGGGTTTTTGTTTGCTTTGAATAATAAACACGCGTTCAGCATGTAATAAGGGTGCATATTACCGGCATACATCTCAAGAGGTACTTAAAATCTGTCATCTGCTTTATACACACTGCAACCACTAAAGCGGTAATCTGTCATTCTGAGGAGAAATTTTATTTTGACGAAGAATCTTTGCTCTATAATCTTATGCAGAGCAATTATTTTCATCCTTCTTCTGTTACAAAGATTCCTCCGCCTATGGCGTTCGGAATGACATTTCGCTTCGTTCAACTATCTTAAGACATAAAACAAAAACAGGACACCTTGCGGTGTCCTGTAATTAACTTACGAAAAAGGTGAATTATTTCAGTTCAACTTTAGCGCCAGCTGCTTCGAGTTTTTCTTTCATTGCTTCTGCATCAGCTTTGGAAACAGCTTCTTTCAGTGTTTTTGGTGCGTTGTCAACCAGTTCTTTGGATTCTTTCAGACCAAGACCTGTGAGTTCTTTAACAACTTTGATAACGCCCATTTTGGAAGCGCCTGCTTCAACCAGAACTACGTCGAATTCTGTTTTTTCTTCAGCTGCTGGAGCTGCTGGGCCGCCAGCCATAACTACTGGAGCTGCTGCTGTAACGCCGAATTCTTCTTCGATAGCTGATACGAGTTCAGCCAGTTCGAGAACTGTAAGAGTTTTAATTTCTTCAACAAATTTTACGATTTTTTCGCTTGCCATTGTAAATTTCCTCCGTTAATAATCTTTAATTAGATGTGTGCGGGTTGCAGATTAAGCAACTTCGCCTTCGCCTTCCATTTTTGTTTTAACTGCATCCAGTGCACGTGCCAGACCACTGAGGTTGCCAGTAAGTGCGGAAAGAAGCATAGAGAGAAGGCCTTCTCTGTTAGGCAGAGTAGCCAGTTTCTTGATACCGTCTACGTCAAGAACTTCGCCATCCATGTAACCTGTTTTGATTTCAAATTTGCCTTTTGAATCTTCAGCAAATTTGTGCAGAATTCTAGCTGCTGCCAGTGGATCTTCGTTACCAGCGATAGCCAGAGCTGTTGTGCCTTCCAGTGCAGAAGACATACCTTCCAGGTCTGTATCTTTGATAGCGATTTTCAGAAGTGTGTTTTTAACAACTTCGTATGATACACCAGCTTCTCTGAGTTCTTTACGGAGTTTTGTATCTTCAGCAACAGTGATACCACCGTAGTTGAAAACAACACCACCCTGTGAAGCGTCCAGTTTAGCTTTCAGATCTGCTACATAGCCCTGTTTCTGAGCCAAGATTTTTGCGCTTGCCAATGTTGTCACCTCTCCTTATTATTTTTAAAAAACATAATACCTTTTTCTCATCTGAAAAAAGAGGTTGTAAGTTTAAGATTTGCAAAACATAAAAGGCTTGTTTCCGCGCACGAAAACAAGCCTGTAAATACTAACTATTTATAGCTCCGTTCTCGGCAGGCGGGTAGACCCTTTATGCAAAGCACCTGCTGTCTTAAAACAGCTTTATTATTATATACTATTGTATCAAATTTGTCAACTGTTAATTTGACGGAACTTAAAACAAATTAGCCGCCGAATTTAGCGTTGTTGAGTTTTACGCCAGGACCCATTGTAGTAGCGATAGATACTGAACGGATGTACTGACCTTTTGCTGCTGCTGGTTTAGCTTTTACTACAGCGTCCATAACTGTGTTGATGTTTTCAACCAGTTTTTCTGTGCCGAAGCTTGCTTTACCTACTGGAACGTGGATGATGTTTGCTTTGTCCAGACGGTATTCGATTTTACCTGCTTTAGCATCTTTAACAGCCTGAGCGATGTTTGGTGTAACTGTGCCGGCTTTTGGGTTTGGCATAAGGCCACGAGGACCAAGAACTCTACCCAGACGGCCAACCAGACCCATCATATCAGGTGAAGTGATGAGAACGTCAAAATCCATGAAACCTTCGTTCTGGATTTTTGCTACCATATCTTCAGCACCTACCAGGTCTGCACCTGCTTCCAGAGCTGCTTTTTCGTTGTCGCCTTTAACGATAGCGAGAACTTTTACATTTTTACCTGTACCGTGTGGCAGAACTACTGCACCACGAACCTGCTGGTCTGCGTGACGGGAGTCAACGCCCAGACGAACATGCAGTTCAACTGTTTCGTCGAACTTTGCTTTAGCCATGTCAACGCACAGTGCACAACCTTCTTCAAGGTCATACAGTCTTGTTTTGTCAACAAGCTTTTTGCTTTCTATATATTTTTTACCGTGTTTCATTATTATCCTCCTGTGGTTAAACGGAAATTTCCTCCCACTTGTGTGAGTAGTGCAAAACTACAAATTATTCTTCTACTGTAACGCCCATGCTGCGTGCTGTACCAGCGATCATGCTCATAGCAGTTTCGATGTTTGCAGCGTTCAGGTCTGGCATTTTCATTTCAGCAATTTTTCTAACCTGTTCTTTTGTCAGCTGGCCAACTTTTGTTTTGTTAGGCACACCTGATGCAGATTCCAGGCCGAGTTCTTTTTTGATGAGAACTGGTGCTGGTGGTGTTTTTGTAATGAAGCTAAATGTACGGTCTGCATAAACTGTAATTACTACAGGAATGATATAACCGATATCTTTCTGTGTTCTTTCATTGAATTCTTTTGTGAAAGACATAATGTTAACACCGTGCTGACCAAGAGCTGGACCAACAGGTGGTGCTGGAGTTGCCTTACCAGCTGGGATCTGGAGTTTGATATATCCAGTTACTTTCTGAGCCATTATAAATACCTCCGTATAATGTGGTAAGCTATCGGACAGGACCTTTTCCCGTCCTCCCACGGACATGAACATGCCCTATAAAAATCACTCTCTGGTGACTCTTACCGTTAGTTAAATTGGTTTAACCTGTAAAAGGTCTAATTCGGAAAGTGTTTCTCTGCCAAACATAGAAACTTTAACTTTCACTTTCAATGCATCGGTGTCAATTTCAACAACTTCACCGATAAAGCCAGCCAATGGACCGTCTGCAATTTCAACATTGTCGCCAACTGCAAAGTCTATTGTCTGTGATCTTGTTTCAACGCCCATTGCGTCCACTTCCTTCTGTGAAAGAGGGCTTGGTTTCTGGCTGGATGCACCAACAAAACCTGTAACGCCGCGGGTGTTGCGCACGATATACCATGTTTCATCTGTGAGAACCATTTTTACGAAAACATAAGAAGGATACAGTTTGTTTTCTGTTTCCTTGCGTTTGCCGTCTTTGATTTCCACAACTGTTTCAACAGGAATTTTAACATCCTGAATCATATCGCGCAGGTTGCGGTTTTCGATAACTGCTTCAAGGCTTGAAGCTACCTTGTTTTCATAGCCTGAATATGTGTGAACAACATACCATTTTGCCTCGCTCATATCTACACCTCGCTTTTGGAATTAACGTTTTAGTAAATAAGCTTCAACACCAGACCAAAGATGGTGTCAAGGCCAAAGATTAACACTGCTGCGATCAGAGATACTGCGATTACAACAAGAGTGTTATTCACGATCTGGCTTTTTGTTGGCCACACAATTTTTTTCATTTCGCCTTTAATGTCGGCAAAACGTTTTTTCATTGATGCAAAAAAGCCAACCTTTTCTTTCTTTTCTGCCATTTCGTTTACCTCTTATTTAGTTTCTCTGTGAAGAGTGTGTTTTTTGCAAAAACGACAGTATTTTTTCAGTTCTACTCTGTCTGGAGTATTTTTCTTGTTTTTCTTTGTGTCATAATTGCGCTGTTTGCATTCTGTACATGCAAGTGTAATTCTAACTCTCATATCGGCACCTCCATTAAAGTTAGCCTCCCTCTTTTGTCGCAAAAAATTATTGCATAAAAAATAGACCTACAAAAGAGGTATAATCAGTTTACCATACAAACCGGCTAAAGTCAACAAAAAAATGACATATTTTTGTTATATGTGACTATTTTACCATAGCTGATTTTTATTGGCACTGTATGATTGTTTTGATTGGGTTTAACCTTATATATTTTACTCTTTTTTCCCCGTCGGGTCAAGGAAAAACACAGCTTTTGTGCCTAAGTCACAAAACTTTCTGCCGGCACAGGGCGGCCCTTTCTGCTGCATGAAAATTGCCTATTTATTTTTTTATTCATATGTGATATCATATTAAGATAGAATTATATAATAAAATATAATGTATAATTTTAACATTTAATATAAATATGGAGGTCATTATGGCAAAGACAAAGGTTTGTGTCATCTTTGGCGGTATGTCCAACGAGCACGAAGTAAGCCTGATGAGCACAAAAAGCGTAATCGACAATATTCCTGCTGACAAATACGATGTGGTTAAAGTGGGTATCACAAAGAAAGGCAGATGGCTGTTCTTCCCGGGCTCCACAGATGAAATCATCAGCGGCGTATGGCACGAACATCCGGACAATGTGCCTTGCATGATCAGCCCTGACAGAACCACAAAGGGTCTTATCAAAATGGACGGCACACATATTTCAATTGAAAAAATTGACGTTGTGCTGCCTGTAATGCACGGCAAAAACGGCGAAGACGGCACCCTGCAGGGTCTGCTGGAAATGAGCGGCATCCCATACTGCGGCTGCGGTGTTCTGGCCAGCGCACTGTGCATGGACAAAGTGCACGCAAACATGGCATTTGACAGAGCCGGTATTCCACACTGCAAATGGGACTATATGATGGACTGGGAAATCGACAATTTTGATGAAATTGCCGACAGAATGGAAAAACAGCTGGGCTGGCCTATATTTGTAAAACCTGCAAACAGCGGTTCATCCGTAGGCGTTTCCAGAGCTGAAAACAGACAGCAGCTGCGCGATGCTGTTGCCAGCGCACTGGCTCACGACAACAAGGTTATCTTTGAAGAATTTGTTGCCGGCCAGGAAGTTGAATGTGCAGTTTTCGGCAACTGCCCTGAACTGATTGCCAGCGAAGTGGGCGAAATCGGCGCCAGCGCCACATTCTATGACTATGATGACAAATACAAAAACGGCACAAGCAAGACATATATCCCGGCCAACCTGCCTGTTGAAAAAAGAGCAGAAATCCAGCAGCTGGCAAAGAAAGCATATACAGTGATGGACTGCAAGGGTCTGTCCAGAGTAGACTTCTTTGTAAAGGCTGACGGCACAATCCTGCTGAATGAAATCAACACTCTGCCTGGCTTTACACATATCAGCATGTATCCGCAGCTGATGCAGCACACAGGTATGAGCTATGCGCAGCTGGTGGACGGTATTATCAGACTGGGACTGGAAGGTGCAGAAGATGAAAGATAAACCAATTGGCGTGTTTGACTCCGGCGTAGGCGGTCTGACATGTGCAAAGGAACTGCTGAAGCTGGTTCCAAACGAAAATATGATTTTTCTCGGTGATACCGCCAGAATGCCTTACGGCGTAAACACAAAGGAAACACTGGCTGTATACACAAATGATGATGTGGATTTTTTGCAGAGAAGGGATGTAAAGCTGATTGTAGCCGCCTGCGGCACAGTTTCCAGCAACGTTCCGGCTAACCGGATAAAAAATCTTTCCGTTCCTTTTATCGATGTAATCTCCCCTACAATTTCTGCTGCTGTAAAAGCAACAAAAAATAAGAGAATTGGCATTATCGGCACACCTGCCACCATCAAAAGCGGCAGTTTCGACCAGAGACTGAAGATGTTTGACAAAGATATCGAAACAGTTTCCAACGGCTGTCCGCAGCTGGTTACACTGGTACAGGATGGTTATATAGACGAAGACAACTTTGTAACAAACAATGTGTGCAGGGAATACCTGGCACCTATCAAAGCTTTTGGCGTCGATACACTGATTCTGGGCTGTACCCACTTCCCTATTATCAGCAAAATCATACAGAATATTATGGGGGATGATGTGACACTGATTGACGCAGGTTACGAAACAGCCCTGGAAGTAAAAAAAGTGCTGAAAACACTGAATCTGGAAAGAACACAACCCCGTGACAGTGTGGAATATTATGTAACCAGCGAGCCTGAAAAATTTGACCGGGTTGCAAATATATTCCTGGGCGAAGGCAGCAATACAAAAGCTATTCTGCGTGATATAAAGGATTAACATGAAAGAAAATTATCTGATTACAATTGACGGTTATATGACCACAGACGGTGACACAGACAATGTAAGCCTGACCACTGTAGGCAGCTACCAGATAAAAAACGGCAAGCACTACATAGTGTACAAGGAAACCGAAGCAACAGGCTTTGCAGGCTGTACCACCACCCTGAAAGCATGGGAAAACGGCGTTTCAATGACCAGGTTCGGAAACGGGTTCAACACCAACCTGCTGATTGAAAAAGGAGCAATAAACCTGTGCAACTATCAGACGGTGGCAGGTCCTATAATGCTGGACATAAACGGAATAGATATTGTCAACAACCTGCACGAACACGGCGGCGAACTGACTTTTGAATACAGTCTCAACGCAGGCGGCATGCTGGTAAGCGACAACAAAGTGAATGTAAAAGTTAAGGAGATAAATTAAAGTGAGTTTAGAAAAATTTGACGGTATGAATCTGGCAAAAAACCAGGTTGCCAATATGGTTAAAACTGCTTTTGAAAAAGCAATCGCAAATGGCGAACTGGCTCAGCCTGAAGCTATGAAGGATTTTGTGGTTGAAATCCCACAGGACCTGCGCAACGGCGACTTTTCAACAAACGCAGCTATGGTAAATGCAAAAGCTTTCAGAAGCAACCCAAGAGCAATTGCCACAGCAATTATGAAATATATGGAATTTGACGGCACTTTCTTTGAAAGAGCTGAACTGGCCGGCCCGGGCTTTATCAACTTTTTCCTGAGCAATACATATTTTGAAACTGTTGTAAAAGCTGTGCTGGAAAACGGTGAAAACTACGGTAAAACAGAATATGGTCAGGGCAAAAAATACAATGTGGAATTTGTTTCCGCAAACCCGACAGGCCCTATGCATCTGGGCAATGCCCGCGGCGGTGCTCTGGGCGATATCCTGGCTGAATGTCTTTCCTGGGCAGGCTATGATGTGACAAGGGAATTCCTTATCAACGACGCCGGCAACCAGATTGAAAAATTCGGTATGTCACTGGAAGGCCGCTATATGCAGCTGTTTGATGAAAGCTATCCATTTGACGAAAGCTTCTATCAGGGTGCTGACATTATTGCAAGAGCAGAAGAATTCCGCGCTATCCACGGCGATTCCTATGTAAACAAAACACAGGAAGAAAGAAAACAGGCTCTGGTTGAATATGCACTGCCAAGAAATGTGGCTGATATGAAAGCCCATCTGAAAAAATACCGCATTGACTATGATGTATGGTTCTCCGAACAGGAAATGCGCAACAGAGGCGATGTTGACAAAGCTATCGAAAAACTGACAGAAAACGGCTATACATATGAAAAAGACGGCGCTCTGTGGTACAAAGGCACAGCTCTGGGTGAAGAAAAGGACGAAGTTCTGGTAAGGGCAAACGGTATTTCCACATACTTTGCAGCTGACATTGCATACCACTATGACAAACTGGTAACACGCAGCTTTGACAAAGCAATCGACGTGTGGGGTGCTGACCACCACGGCCACGTGGCAAGAATGAAAACAGCTATGACAGCCCTTGGTCTGGATGCAAGCCAGCTGGACGTTGTGCTGATGCAGCTGGTTAAGCTGATTGGTGATGCAAAGGACGAAAACGGCAATGTTATCCTGGACGAAAGCGGCAAACCAAAGAAAACAGAAATCAGAATGAGCAAACGTACAGGCAAGGCAATCCAGCTGGTTGACCTGCTGGATGAAATTCCAATCGATGCTGCAAGATTCTTCTTCAACACAAGAGAACCTAACACACATCTGATTTTTGACCTTGACCTGGCTATCCAGGAAAACAGCGAAAACCCTGTTTACTATGTTCAGTACGCACACGCCCGCATCTGCAGCATTCTGCGTCAGCTGGAAAAAGAAAATCTGACTGTGGAAGGCATCGAAAAGGCAGACCTTTCCCTGCTGGCAGACCCTGCTGAAATTGAACTGATCAGAACACTGTCATATATGCCTGGCGAAATCATTGCCGCAGGCAAAGCATATGACCCATCCAAAATCACAAAATACTCCATCACACTGGCTACACAGTTCCACCGTTTCTACAACGCCTGCCGTGTAAAAGGTGAAGATGAAGCTCTGTCCAAGGCAAGACTGGCCCTGTGCGTTGCCACAAGATACGCTATCGCCAACTGCCTGAAAATTATGAATGTAACAATTCCAGAACAGATGTAATATAAAAAACAGCCCCCGGACTGCAACAGTCCGGGGGAATTTTATTTTCAGAATATAAAATGTGCAAAGATTGCAATTACAGGCAGGGTAACAATTGTTCTTTCAAGGAAAATGATAAACAGGTCTTTCAGTGAAACAGGGATTTTGCTGCCCATGATGATACTGCCGATTTCTGACATATAAATCAGCTGTGTAACGCTGGTGGCTGCCACAACAAATTTTGTCATTTCGCTTTCAAAACCTGCGGCGATAACGCTTGGCAGGAACATATCTGCAAAGCCTACAATAACAGTCTGGCTGGCAGCAGCTGCTTCCGGTATGCCCAGCAGGTTGTAAACAGGGATAAACGGCATGCCAAGGATTTTGAACACAGGTGTGTATTCTGCCACAATCAGCGCAATTGTGCCCATTGCAAGGATTACCGGCAGTGTGCCAAACCACATTTCCAGCACATTTTCAAAACCTGAACGGAAGAAACTGCCTATGCCGGGGGCTTTTTCAGCTTTTTTCAGTGCAAGTGACAGACCGTAACGGAAAGATGATGTGCCTTCCGGGATATCCTCCCTGTGGCTTACCTCTGTGTAATATGTATCCGGCACCTTGGACAGCGGCGGCAGTTTTGGCACGATGATGGCGGCCGCGATGCCTGCCACGGAAACCACACCGTAGAACGGCAGGAACAGGTGTTCCAGACCTACTTCACTGATAACAACCAGCGCAAATGTGATGCTTACAGCAGAAAATGTGGTGGCAATAACTGTGGCTTCCCTTTTTGAGTAAAAGCCTTCTTCGTACTGTTTGCTTGTCAGCAGTACGCCGATAGACCCGTCGCCCAGCCAGGATGCAACACAGTCCAGGGCGCTTCTGCCAGGCAGATTGAACACAGGACGCATAATCCTTATCAGCAGTGCGCCGAAAAAGTCCAGCAGGCCATAGTCCAGCAGCAATGACAGCAGCAGGCCGGCAAGGAAGAACACGCACACAAGTATAGGCATAAGGTCGTACAGTACCACGCCGCCTGTTACTTCGCCTATGATTATTTCCGGGCCAATGCCTGTAAACATCATAATTGCAAACACAAAGCCTGTCATTCTGACAGCAAACCAGAAAGGTGACAGTGTAAACAGGTTGTTCAGTTTCGGGTTTTCCTTTATGAATTTTATACCCACAAATTTATGCACCAGAGTTATAATGGCGCTGATGGAAATCAGCAGGCATATAACAAAAGTGCTGTTATCTCCCATCAGATTCAGCATTCCATTGGCAAATACCGCAATAGGGATTGTCAGGTTGCCATTCTGGTTGATTGGGGTTACAAACAGGATTATACCGATAAGTGACGGTATAAAAAATCTGTAAAATGTTTTATCTTTCAGAAGCTTCATTTTATTTTCCTTTATTTTATAAATAGGTTTAAAACATACCATATTAATTTATAATATTTTGCTGTATAAATCAAGTATAAATTTATATAACAGCAGGTTTTTTGTATTTTTATGAAACCGGTGTGATAAAGTCACATATTATCTTGACAGTTAGGCTTTGCTAACATATAATAAAACCAAAGATTAACAGTACAATGTACTGATAAGACAAACAAAGAGGTGACATATATGACAATGGATATTATGAAAGGTATTATGATACCGCTGGCCGGCACAGTTCTGGGAGCAAGTGCAGTTTTTGTACTGACAAACGGAATGAACAAAACACTGCAGCGCATTCTTACAGGTTTTGCAGGCGGGGTTATGATGGCGGCGTCTATATGGAGCCTGCTGATACCGGCAATGGACTACAGCCGGCATATGGGCAAAATGGCATTTGTGCCTGCGGCATTGGGCTTCTGGGCAGGGGTTATGTTCCTGCTTTTCCTTGACAGGCATGTCCCCCATATGCATATGGACCACCAGAAGGAAGGGCCGGACAGCCAGCTGGAAAACAGCAAGCTGATGGTGTTTGCAGTGGCCCTGCACAACCTGCCGGAAGGCATGGCAGTGGGCGCAATATGGGCCGGCCTGTTAAGCGGCAACAGCACTGTTTCCATGGCGGCGGCAATCGCACTGTCCGTGGGCATGGCAATACAGAATTTCCCGGAAGGGGCTATAATCTCAATGCCCCTGCACTCTGAAGGTATGAGCAAGAAAAAAGCGTTCCTGTACGGTGCGGCATCCGGCATAGTTGAGCCTGTGGGTGCACTGCTGACAATTGTGGCAGCCAGATATATAATTCCTGCACTGCCATTTACTCTCAGTTTTGCCGCCGGCGCAATGATATATGTGGTGGTGGAAGAGCTGATACCGGAAATGAGCGAAGGCAAACATTCCAACATTGGCACAATATTCTTTGCAACAGGGTTTACAGTTATGATGATACTGGACGTGGCCCTGAGCTGAAATCAGATATAAAAAGGGCAGTGGAAAACCACTGCCCTTTATTTTTTTGTTTTATCTGCTGCGGAAACCGCCGCCTCTGCTGCCACCACGGCTGCCGCCAAAAGAGCCCCCACGGCTGGATGAGCCAAAGCCACCGCTGCGTGAAGAACCGCCAAAGCCGGAACGTGATGATGAGCCGAAAGAGCCGCCACGGCTGCTGCCGGAGAAAGAACCGCCACGTGTAGATGAACCAAAGCCGCCGGTGCGGGAGTTGCCGCCGAAGGAAGTGGTGTTTCTGCCGCCGCCAAATGAGCCGGTGTTTCCTGGATGAGTATAGCTGCCGCGTGGAGGGTTATAGCCTGTGCGGGGTGGAACATATGTTCTGCCCACCGGTGTGATGACTGTTCTGCGTCTGCGCGGTGCAGAAACAATAAGCACCAGCAGCATAATGAACAGGATAAAGAAGATAACCGCCATCATTGATGCAGACATTCCGCTTGTGCCTGTGCCGGTAACCTTTTCCACTGTGGTGGAACCTGCAATTGTAACATTGTAGTAATCCTCATACATTTCAATCAGGTCACGGAAGGTTTCCTTTGCAGGGGAATCCAGATTTCTTGCCCTGAAATCCTGCACGGTAAAGTTGTTCTGCAGGATAGCAGTCAGCACATCATCAGGAAATGCATAAAGCAGGTCTTCTCCCTGTACAATAACACAGTCTGTATCATCTGCAGCAATAAGGAACACACAGCTGTTCCGTGACAGATTTGTCTTTACGCCCACATCAATAGCTGTTTCAAAAATATCCTGACCGCCTGTTGTGTTTACAGTAACCACCTGTATCTCTGCACCAACCCTTGAAACAAGGCCGTTGTTCAGCTCTGTCATATATTTTTCTGTGGAGTCAGACAGGATATCAGCATTGTCCTGTACATACACACCGCTTGGCAGTATTTCAATTTTGTCGGCAGGTCGTTTGCCCTGGCCTATAAAAAAGGAACATACAACAACAATGGCCAGAATCCGCCATGCTGTACTGCGTTTTTTGAAAAATTCCATTTTTTCTCCTAACGGGTAATTATTTATTACAGGTATTCCCCAAAGGAATCCCTCCACCGCCAAAGGCGGTACCCCTCCCTTTGACAAGGGAGGCTATATTATCTCAGTTCAAGCAGTTTGGCTTTCAGTTCGCCTTCAAGTCTGCCCAGTTCAGCTTCTGCTTCAGCACGTTTGGCTGCACCGTTAACCTGAATCTTCATAACTTCATCCAGTGTTTCGATAAGCTTTTTGTTTGTGTGCTGCAGAGTTTCAATATCGATAATGCTTCTTTCAGCTGCTTTTGCAGTTTCGATTGTGCTTGTTTTAAGGATGTCTGCATTTTTCTTCAGCATCCGGTTTGTCAGTTCTGTAACTTCCTGCTGTGCTCTTGTGGCTTCTTTGGAATGTTCCAGACCAAGGGCCAGAACCATCTGGCTCTTCCACAGCGGAATTGTGTTTACAAGGCTGGACTGGATTTTTTCAATCATCAGTGTATCGTTGTTCTGCAGCAGACGTGTCTGTGGGCCCATCTGTACAGAAATCTGTCTTGTCAGTTCCAGGTCGTGGATTTTCTTTTCAAAGCGGTTGATAAGGTTTACATAATCATTGTATTCCTGTGCTGCGTCAGGGCTGTTGGAATCTTCTGCTTTTTTGCGCAGTTCTTCCAGTTCGTTGGCACGCACTTCTGCCAGACGTTTTTTACCTGCAATGATGTACATTGTCAGTTCTTTGTAATATTTTTCGTTGAGAGCATACATCTGGTCCAGCATAGCCACGTCTTTCATCAGTGTGATCTGGTGTGCTTCCAGTGCTTCCACGATTTTGTCCACATTCTTTTCAGCTGATGTATATTTTGTTTTCAGATTTTCCAGAACGTCAACCTGTTTTTTGAACAGACCAAGGAAGCCTTTCTTTTCTTCTTCAGCATCAAAATCCTTAAGTTCTGTAACCAGTTTTGCCAGATCGTCACCGATGGCGCCCAGGTCTTTTGTTCTTACGCTTGCCAGTGCATTTTCAGAGAAGGATGCAATGTTTTTCTGTGCTGCCGCACCATACTGCAGTACCAGACTGGAGTTTGCAATATCGATTTTTTTGCTGAATTCATCAACAACCTTTCTTTCTTCTTCTGTCAGGGCGCTTTCGTCCAGCTTGATGGCGTTCAGTTCTCGGATGCGCTGTGCTTCGGCTGCTTCTTCAGCTGCTTTTTTTGCAGCTTCTGCCTCTTTTGCAGCTGCTTCAGCTTCAGACAGTACCGCCTGTGCTGCGGCAAATTCTGTTTCAAGAGTCAGCTGTGGAGCAGCAGGCTGTTCCATATCAGGTTCCAGTGTAAGTGTAGGGATGTTTTTTTCGTTCATAGTGAATCTCCTTTATTCCTGTGACAATGTCAATTTAATCTGGCTGATTTCGTCTTCTGCAAGACCTTCTGTCTTCATCAGGTTTTCCATTACGGCAATGTCAGCGCTTACATCCAGCGCTTCGCCGGCAAACAGTGTGTCCAGCTGTTTATGGAAGGCGTTTACCACCATATCAAGTGTGTCTTCCACCTTCTGCATGGTGCCTGAAATGTTGGCCCCGGCCACGCCCTGTGAACCCATTCTGTCATATGTGTTCAGCAGTTTCATAGTGGTAGGCAGATAGTAATTGAGGAATTTGCTGATCTGACTTACCTTGTCCGGGTGAGCGATAACATGGTCGAAAATTTTTGAAGTGGTAGCTTCAATATCATCAATCTGTGCAGATATTTTTTCGTTTTCTATATTGTAGTTCAGTCTGCGCAGTTCACTGATAGTCAGGTCTCTGTCTTTTATCAGTTTGTCAACCTGTTCGTTGCCTGTGGTTTTCTTTTCCTGTACAGGTTTTTCCGCGGTCTGTTTTATCTGTTCTTCTGTTCTGGCCTTGTTTTCTGCCTTTGTCTTTGCCATATTGTTTACAATGTTGTAAAGGATAGCGGCAGCGATGATAAGGGGCAGATAATGCAGCAGTGCAAACAGCGGCAACAGCAATGCCCAGCACAGCCACAGGATTGCCACGGCATATATAGGACTGACAGGTTTTCTATTGTTTCGGCTCAATTTTACAGGTCTCCTTTAGTACATTATTAGGTATATTTTACTCTTAATCACTGTATTGTGTCAATAAATTAATACTTACATTATATATAATCATACAATTGTGAAAAAATGGTTATAACGCAAAAATATTTATATCTGCCGCTCTGCAGGCATTACCGCTGCCAGTTTTTCAAGGGCAGGGCGGTCTGTGATTTCATAGCCGCGCTTTGTGCGGCAAAGTATGCCTGCCTCCACAAGTTCTGCAATCACATACAGCAGATGGCGGTAGGTCACCCCCAGATATTCCGATGTTTCGGTATGGCGCTGGCGGTAGATATTGTTGTGGGAGGTGTTGAGAATAAACCTGGCCAGACGGTTTTTCAGCGGCCAGGCCCGGTTTGCCGCGTGGCGGTAACCGCTTTTTACCGAATTCCGGCTGAGATAAAAAATAAGGTGGCGCAGGAATTTGTTGTCGTTCAGGATTTTGTCTTCACAGGCAGCAAAATCCACCGCAAAGGCCACACAGGCAGTGATGGCTTTTACCCCTTTGGCCACCCGCTGTTTCTGCAGCATTTCAATCTCCCCGATAAAACAGGGACCGGACAGGAAATTAACAAGGGACACCCTGCCGTTTTCGTGGGTTACATACCGCTTCAGACTGCCGGAAATGATATAGTACAGAAAAGGCGGACGGGTGCCTTCATGCAGGATTGTTTCGTCCCCGTCAAACTCCACCACCGACAGATAGGGTGTGATATCAAAATCAAAGTGTGACAGAAAATCTGTATTGCTGCAATAGTATTCAAATTGTTTTTGCCCCAGTTTTTTCATAAATTTCACCAATTAATATGAGATTTCTCATATTATTATAAAACAAAATGTTGTAATATATCAATGGAAAAGTTAAAAAAATGTCAATTTTACACTTTTCTGTTGGATTCCGGGTACATATTCCTCACTGATTTTTAAAATTCGCACTCAACGGGAATCCATTCAAAGTTTCGTTTACAACAAAAGCAGACAACACAGGTTGTCTGCTTTTGTTTTTTATTCAAGATTTACAAACTGCAGGTCCAGGCAGTATGGGCGGATAATATCCACCAGGTCTGCTGCAGACAGGAACACTGTGGCTGTGTTGTTCAGCGGGTGCACGCCGATATTGCCCCGGGCAAAATAATCGTCAAAGAAAACCGTAACGCGTTTTTCACTGTCGTTCAGCACTCCCAGGGGACAAACTGCACCGCTGATAAGGCCAAGAATGTCCATCAGCTGTGTTTCGTTGGCAAAAGACAGTCTGCGTGTACCCAGGCGGGTCTGCAGGTCTTTCATATTTATTTTTCTGTCCTCTTTTGTAACCAGCAGGAAGAAATGCTTTTTGTCGTCACGCAGGAACAGGTTTTTGGCCACACGGTGGGAATCCGGCAGGCCAAGAGCCATCATACCTTCAATGGTATACACCGCTTCGTGTTCAAAAATTTTATGTTCTGTTCCCCTTTCAGCCAGAAGGCTGTATATATCCTGTTTTTTCATAACTTTTCCGCCTTGATTTTATATATTTTCATACTATCACAGGAGAAAAGGATTTTCAACAGAATAAAGCACCGCGGCCGGCAGCGGTGCTTTTACTATGTTTTGATAATTAAGCTTTTGCTACTGAAACGATAACGCCGATATAGCCTGCTTTGTCAGCCAGTGTGCAGCCTGCTACTGCATCTTCTGCCATTTCGCCTGCGATTTCTGTTTCCAGGTCAGCAATTGTTTTGCCTGCTACGTGTGCCTGTACTGCATCGTAGTTTGCATCGATAGCAACTGTAGAACCAGCTGCTGCCATTTTTTCGCTGTAAACTTTTGTATCTACGCGTTTGGAAACCAGTTTTACACCTTCAGCCAGGGAAGCTGTGTAGTTTTCTGCGTTTGGTACAGAAATCAGTTCGTCGCCGGACATAAACTGATATTCATCAATGTAAGCCAGTACAACTTTTTCGCCGTCTGTGAGAACAGCAACTTCTGCAAAGCATTTTGTGCCGTGTGCTGCGCCCAGACCATATTTCAGTGTGAGAGCATCCAGGGAGCCTTCGTATGTAACTGCTGTTTCTGCTGCCTGTGCAGCTTTTGCAGCTTCAACGATAACGCCGATGTAGCCTGCTTTGTCAGCCAGTGTGCAGCCTGCTACTGCATCTTCTGCCATTTCGCCTGCGATTTCTGCTTCCAGGTCAGCAATTGTTTTGCCTGCTACGTGTGCTTCGATAGCGTCATAGTTAACATCGATAGCTACTGTAGAGCCTGCTGCTGCCATTTTTGTGCTGTAAACAGCTGTGTCAACACGTTTGGAAATCAGTTTTACGCCTTCAGCCAGGGAAGCTGTGTAGTTTTCTGCGTTTGGTACGGAAACCAGTTCGTCGCCGGACATGAACTGATATTCATCAATTTTGGCAGCAACAACTTTGTCGCCTTCAACAACAGCTGTTACGGATGCAAAGCATTTTGTGCCGTGTGCTGCGCCCAGAACGTGGCCGACTTTCAGCTGGTGTGTTTCAACTGTTTCACCGCCGCAAGCAACGAGAGACAGAGCCATAACCACTGAAAGAGCCAGTGAAATAAATTTTTTCATTGTAGTATACCTCCGATATATTTCGATATATAAATATTAGTTTATTATTAAACTAAATATCTCAATTAATATATATATATCATATGAAGGTATGCCAGTCAACAAAAAATTTTATTACAAAACAATTACAGTCCCTGACCGGAATATGCAAATATAAAAACAGACACAGCAAAAGCCGTGCCTGTCCGTGGTTATTTTTTGCCTAAATCAAGATTTTTTTCATTTGCATAGAAAACAGCATTTGCCGCTGCTGCACGGAAAGCCGCATTTTCCAGAGTGGCCACACCCACAATTGTGCTGCCCCCCGGGGAACACACAGCATCTTTCAGCGCATCCGGGTGGCGGCCTGTTTCCAGCACCATTGCAGCCGCGCCTTTTACAGCCTGTGCGGCATAGCGGATAGCCTTGTCACGTGGCAGACCACAGCGCACAGCGCCATCTGCAAGGGCGTCTACAAACATATATGCAAAAGCCGGTGTGCAGCCGGAAACTGCTGATGCCACATCAAGGATATGTTCTGTAACATTTTCAATCAGACCGCACATGGCAAACATTGCTTCCAGTTCTGCCTGCATTTCATCGGTTACAAGGCTGTTTACAGCATAGATGTTCAGCCCTTCCCCTATTTCGCTTGGTGTGTTTGGCAGCATGCGGAACACCGGCAGTTCCAGTCCGTTTGCCTGTGGAATTTCTGCCAGGTCTTTCAGAGTGATGCCTGCCGCAATAGACAGGATTTTCTGACCGATGCCTTTTTCCTGTGCCGCTTTCATAGCCGGAACAATATCTGCCTGCACACTGCGCAGGAACTGCGGTTTTACCGCCAGCACAATATATTCTGCATCTTCACAGGCTTTGCCGGCAGATTCTGCCACAAGACAGCCTGTTTTTTCTGCAAGTGACTGTGTTTTTGCTGTGTCAATGTCATATATTACCACCTGCTGTGGGTCTATGGCTTTGCACACACCGATAACAAGTGCGCCGCCCATATTGCCTGCGCCAATAAATGCAATTTTTTTCATAATATCTCTCCTGTTTTAAAAGTATGTATATATAATATCATTAAAAAAGACCACAGACAATAGCTGTGGTCTTTTATTGGTTATTTAATCATCAGTCTTACTTCTGATGTTGAAAGTACAAATCCGTCATAATCCAGCAGTTCAAATACAACCACAAGCCAGTCGCCTTCCAACTCAGCACCGAAAACATCCATTGACAGTGAGCCGCTTTCTCCCGGTGTGAATTCAAGTACCTGCAGCTCTGTATCAGGGTCTGATTCATTGTATGTGTAGCAATAAAGTGACAGGTCGTCCCTGTAACCATGTATTTCATAGAAGAAATTTACAGCCTGGTATTCTACGCTTTTCTCTACGGTATCCGCTGTGATTTCCGGAATTTCTATCCATACATCCCCGTCATCCGGCGGATTGTCATCTGCAGGAGCACTCTGTGTGTCAGCAGGTTCATCAAAAGGGATATCAAATTTTGATATATCAATAAGGGCACCATCAGCATCATATACGCCGATTTCAAAACTTGCGCTTTCTGTTGTTGCTTCCCTGCCGTCCACTTCCAGAATTACCGACCAGCGCAGCACACCGCTTTCTGAATATGCAGAGTCTTTTTCTACAGTTGCTTTTGGTGCATCTGTATATGCTGTAGCTTCAAAATAGCTGCCTTCCGGTGCATTGTATATATCAAAATCGATTTTAACTTCTGTTATTCCATTGCGTTTCAGCACATTTTCAGACCAGTCCACAATTTCAATACGTGGGAAGTTTTCCATCATATCAGCAGGTGGTGCGCCGTCTTCCACATCATCCGGCACATCAAACACAGGGTCGCCACCCAGCACATCCCTGATATCTGTGTTGTTTATCTGTGCTTCAACAGGTGCGCCGTAATATGTAGGAGTTTTTGTTGTATCCCAGTCATCACCCTTGCCGCCAAGGATAAACCACTGGCTGTCTGCGTCCAGCAGTTTGTCAATCGGTGTGCCGTCCGGAATCGGTGCGTCTTCCCCAGCCACAGCCAGTTTGTTCCGTGTGTTGTAGAAGAACAGTGCCACATCGTCATAGTTTTCCGGCATACGGATTGTCAGCACATATTTGGAAACAAAGTTGCTCATAGGTGTCCAACCGCCGGAGATGAATTCGTCCTGCAGCACTTCAACAGGATATTCTGTGCCGTCCACATCAACTGTCCAGTTTTCCGCGCCGCCTGTGTATTCATCTTCTGGAAAATCCATATACAGCACATCAAAGCTCATACCGTTGTTCCAGGCATTGTCATCATCAAAGATAAACATAGCCTTTACGGTTTTGTCCACCATGCCGTCGCCGGCAGGTTCAACAATATAGTCATAAATATAAATATGGCCGTTTGTTTCAAGGGAGCGGTCAGTGTAGCAGATTGTTTTGTAATCGTAAACATCGTTTACCACCATTGGCCGGTTTGTCACAGCTGCCGGGTAAACAAGGTCTTTTGCAGCTGCAGAGCCGCCCTCTCCTGCAGAGCCGCCACAGGCCGCAAGTGAAAAACAAAGCGCCATTGAAAGTATAATTGAAAATATCTTTTTCATAATATCGCATCTCCATAATTATTTGTTAACATTATAAACAACAGACTGTATTATTTCAAGCAAATTGTGAAAATTGCTGGTATTTTATTGACATATGCCAGAAACAGCAGTATATTATAGTTAATGACATATGCCATAAACCGAGGAGATATCTATGCCAAGACCGAGAAAATGCAGAAAAGTATGCAGACTGCCTGTGTACAATGAATTTCTGCCTGCTGACAAAGTTGCTGACAATGTGATAGTGCTGACTGTGGACGAATATGAAGCTGTAAGGCTGATTGATATGGAAGGTTTTTCACAGGAGGACTGTGCCAGCTATATGCAGGTGGCACGCACAACAGCCCAGCGGATATACAACAGTGCAAGAAAAAAACTGGCTGAGGTCCTGGTTACAGGTTCTGCCCTGCGCATTGAAGGCGGTGACTACCGTCTGTGCGATGGCAAAGAAAAACACTGTGGCTGTGGCGGCTGTCAGAGGCACAGAAAAATATGCAACAGTGAAGAACAGGGAGAATGATTATGAAAATAGCAGTAACATATGAAAACGGTATGGTGTTCCAGCATTTTGGCCGCACACAGCAGTTCAAAGTTTACGAAGTGGCTGACGGCAAGGTAACAGGCATCAGGGTAGTGGGCTCAAACGGCAGCGGCCACGGCGCACTGGCAGGCGTGCTGAACGGCCTGGGCGTGGATGTGCTTATCTGCGGCGGCATGGGCCAGGGTGCAAAAAATGCACTGGCAGCTGCAGGCATTGAAGTGCGCGGCGGTGTGCAGGGCGATGCCGACCTGGCAGTAGCAGACTATCTGGCAGGCAAGCTGGCATTTGACCCGGACTATAAATGTGACCACCACGACCACCATCACGGTGATGACCACGAATGTGGCGACCACGGCTGTGGTGAACACGACTGCGGCGACCACGACTGTCACCATTAAAATTGCAAACAGAACAGCCACCGGCAGATACCGGTGGCTGTATTTTTATTTTTTCTCTTTTATCATCCGCCCTGCTATGCCTTCCACTGCCGCATACATTACTGCTGCCACAGGCCATATAATCCAGGTTCTGCCCCAGTTCATATCACGGAAACTGATAAACAGGTACAATGCTGCAACTGCACACCAGTAAACCCCCGGCAGAAATGCCAGCTTTTTCCTTACATATTTTTTGTGCGGTGTAAAATCTCCTGTCTGCAACAGCTGATGATATGATTCATTGATTGAATCATATTTTAAAATGATATACACACCCATTGACACCATTGCCAGTATCACACATACCATACATGTCTGTATAAAGTCTGACTCTGTAAATACTGTGCTGAGCAGCAGTGGTATTGCAGATGCTATGCACAGCCCCACTCCGCAGGCAATTGCTGTCCTGTACCGGCTGGCAAATTCATCCTTTTTCTTTTCCACAACACCTTTTACGCCGTATTCTGCATAAAAATCTTCTGTTTCCAGAAAGTCATAGCCGGACATTTTCATTCCGTTTATAATATGTATAACCACACCTGCCGTCACCATTACCAGCAGTATGGAAATTCCCAGCCCACCTGCTGCATTTTCTGTAATGAAAGATGTCTCTTCAGCTATTGCTGAAAGCAGCAACAGCGGTATCGGGGAAATTATGTACAGAGCCGTGGCCGCTGCTGTCCTGCCGGAAACCTTTTCTTTCAGCCGCATATAAAGATTTGCATCTTCCACAGTTACCCTGCGGGCACTGCTGTCGGCTGTGTCCGGGTATGGAGAAGGTGAAATGTCAATTTCATCTTTCAGCAGATAATCGGTTGATACACCAAAAATACTGCTCATCTTTATTATTTTGTCAAGGTCAGGTATAGACAGACCGCCCTCCCATTTCGATACTGACTGGCGGGATACATTCAGCCGTTCTGCCAGCTGTTCCTGTGACCAGCCCAGTTTTTTTCTCAAACTGATGATTTTATCTGCAAGAATCATATTTTTTCTCCGTTTCATAATGTTTTCCTGGTCTGATTGTACCATTTATACCTGTTTACACACCAGCAACCCCGGTTTACAATATGTAACCCGGCAGTTGCAACAAAAAAGCACACTGAAAAATGTGCTTTTTTGCTCATTATAACTCTTTTATAAACTGTGCCAGTTCGTTGAAACCGCCGTGTGGATAAACAGATATATCCCTGTCTGCCTTGTTGATAAGGCAGTCTGTCAGCAGGAAAACCTTCATGCCCAGGTTTTCGGCAATCATATCTTCGCCCACATCGTTGCCCACCATAACACATTCTTCCGGTGCAAGCCCTGTTTTTTCCATAATTTCCAGATAATATTTCAGATTGGGTTTGCAGTAGCTGTAATCTTCAAATGTGGTGAACAGTTCAAAATCTTCCGGCTGCATACCTGCCCAGCGTATACGGCTGGCTGTGGCAATCTGTGGGAAAAGCGGGTTTGTAGCCAGAACCGGGCGCAGACCTTTTTCCTTTACAAGGGCAATTATCTCCGCCGCCATTTTATCATAGCCGCACACGTCTGCCACAGACTGGAATTCGTTGGTGTAAAAATCAAGGAAAATATTCTCATCTTCCCTGCCGGTTTGTCCCATAACGGAACAGTACACATCCCACCACAACTGTTCGTTGGTGCGGCTGCCGTCATTTTTTACAATCCGGCCGATGGCTGTCCATATGGCTGTGGAAAACTGTTTCGGGTCATAGCCTTTCAGCGCCACCATCTTTTTTGCCAGCAGACCGGAAAATGCCTTTATAAACACATCCTGGTCCATTGGCAGCAGGGTGCCGTCCAGGTCAAAAAGAACTGCTTTTATCATATCATATACCTCTTTTATTTCTATAATAGAATTATACCCAAGACATAAAAATAAATCAATCGAATATAATATACAAAATAGTGACAGATATGTAACTTTGCCTGTTATGTATTGAAATAATATGTGAAAAAATATATAATAAGGTCAATAACTGTCAAAGGTTAAAACAATCAGGAGATTTATTATGAAAAGAATTTTAGCAATGCTTCTTGCTGTTCTTACATTTGCCGGCGTGTTTACAGGCTGTGTGTCTGCACCGGGCGGCGATGAAAGCGACCAGCCGGAAATTGTAGAACCAACACCACCACCTTACACACCTAACCCATGGACAGGCTGGGAAAAAGCTGCAGATTTTGATGACAATATGCGTGCAACAGCCATTATGATCAACAATATCTCTGTTGCCCGTCCGCAGAAAGGTCTTTCACAGGCAAACATCCTGTTTGAAAGCAAGGTTGAAGGCGGCATCACAAGATTTATGGCAATTTTTGAAGACTATACAAAAATTGACGGCGATGTAGGCCCTGTGCGTTCAGGTCGTGACCAGTTCCTGCAGTGGGCAATGCCTTACCATGCACTGTACTGCCATATCGGCCGCAGTGGCATTACACAGACATATATTGACTCTTTTGAATACAATTATCTGGATGTTGACGGCCAGTACCGTATTTTCACAGAAAGAAGAAACCGTCCGGGCTATGACACAGAACATACTTCATACACAAATGCTGAACTGCTGCAGGCAGTTATCGACAAGTATGAATATGATATGAACAAAACATACGGCAGCCCTGTTTTTGACTTTGTTGACTACCGCGAAAACAACGGCACAAGAGAACTGTCCGGCCAGCTGGTAACAGACATCTCTGTTGTTCATTCAGAAGTTTACCGTACTTACTTTACATATGACGAAGCTGCAAACCGTTATATGATGAGCCAGTACAACGGCAGCAAGAGAACAAGAGAAAACACAGTTGACGAAAGCAACGGCCAGCAGCTGGGCTTTGAAAACGTTATTATCGCATTTGCAGATATTTCCAAATACCCATGGCCGGGCGACGGTCCATACGACCCGAACTATCAGAAAGTTGACCTGAGCTATGGCGGCGTAGGCTACTACTTCTCCAACGGCAGAATGGAACAGATCCGCTGGTTCAAAGGCGGCGCACCGGATGTACTGCGTTTCACAGATATGGATGAAAACCCACTGAAAATCAACTGCGGTAAATCCTACATCGGCTTTGTAGACTATGACGAAGCTGAAAGATTTGAATTTGTAGGTCCTGAAGAAGAAATTGCGGAAGAAACAATTGACAACACACAGGAAGTTACAACAGATACAGAATTTGAATAAGCACAGACAGTTACAGCCACAGCAGAAATGCTGTGGCTGTTTTTTATACCGGCAGACCCGGTGATTTCAGTTTTATTTATACAAAAAACGGCTTTCATACTGTTCAAAGGCCTGTGGGTTTTCATCTGCGGCAAAATAGCCCTGCGGGGTGGAATATTCCCCTGTGA
This sequence comes from Oscillospiraceae bacterium, assembly GCA_017483145.1. Classification (GTDB taxonomy): domain Bacteria; phylum Bacillota; class Clostridia; order Oscillospirales; family Ruminococcaceae; genus RGIG3102. The sequence goes on from JAFULT010000064.1 coordinate 33,066, forward strand.
TGCCCTGCAGATATCCTTTTTTCAGTTCCCTGCACAGGAAAAAGGAGTCGTCTGCACCCCGGGGCAGGCCGTGGTATCTGATGCCGTATTCCCTGGCAAAGGTCAGACCGCTGTGGCGGTAAAAGTTTATATCACCTTCGATAAACACCGCGCCAAAACCCATTTCTGCCGCTTTTTCAAGGCCGTAATCCACCAGTATTCTGCCATAGCCTTTGCCCTGATATGCAGGATGTATGCAAACAGGGCCAAAAGTGAGTACAGGCAATACACCGCCACCGTCTGTTGCAATGGCAGCTTTTACAAAAATTATCTGACCGATGATTTCCCCTTCTTTTTCCATAACAAAGTCCAGCTGTGGCACAAAGTCTGCATCGTCACGCAGACATTTCAGCACATAATGCTCCACACAGCCTTTTCTGTACACATTCCAGAAAGAGTTTCTTACCAGATTTTCAGTTTTTTCATAGTCGCCCTTCTGTTCAGGGCGTATTGTATAGTCATTTTTTATCATTGTTTATTTCCTCCTGATGATTGTTGACCGCAATTCCGGGAGGCTGTGACTGCACGAACCTCCCGGTTACGCTGCAATCTCCATTGTTCTGCTGTTTTTAATCAAAAAGCAAACTCCTGTTGTTTAAAATTTATAATCAAGGATAAACCTTAATATCTGTCATCTGTCAGTATATGCTTTACTTCCTGTGACGGGTTGTCCAGCTCTGTCCTGAAAAACTGGGGATAATATCTTTCGTCACTGTGCCAGTCCAGCCAGACAAGAGTTTCCCTGTCATCATCGGCGGTTTGTGCACCTGTTTCCACGGCAAAGTCAGCCGGCACCTTCATATAGAAATAAAAGGTGATTTCATACACTTCACAGCCCATTTTTGACGGGGTGGACCCGGTAAAGAAATTTTCGTGGATAAAGCCCAGGCGGTCTGCCTCCAGCTTTATGCCGGTTTCTTCATATATTTCGCGCTCCACACCTGTGCGGGCATCTTCTCCGAATTTCAGCCTGCCGCCCAGTGAGTAGATATAGTCCGAACGCAGGTTTTTCACCATCAGCACACGGCCGTCTTTGATGATAATGCCTGCCACACGTATATTCAGTATATGCTTGCTGTCAGCAATTGTCAGGTCCATATTTTTCATAGCCGGCCTCCTGTCTTTTATAATTTGATTTTAACATAATATGGAAACAAATACAAACAGTTTATCAGATGTTTTCCTGTGCATAATCTGTATAAAGGCGGTGATATATGGAACAGGTGGTTTATGTTTTCAAAAGTCTGGTAAAAAATTATTTTGCCCATAATGTGGGTAAAAACCGGGCCGCCCTGGCCTATTATCTGCTGTTTGCTATTTTTCCCCTGCTGATTTTTATCAGCAATCTGCTGGGGTTGCTGCAGCTGGATGTATATACTGTCACACAGTATCTGGCCCGGCTGCTGCCACAGGATGTTACAAGGCTGCTGGCGGCCTATCTGCAGCATATAAATGAGGTTTACAGCCCTGTGATGCTGTGGTTTTCCATGGTTTTTTCTGTATGGTTCCCCTATCGTGCAGTAAAGGGGCTGGTAAAGGATGTGCGCACCGCATATGGTCTGCCACAGCTGCAGGGCCAGCCGCTGTTTTTTATAAAACAGCTGGCATACACTTTTTTGCTGTTGCTGACGCTGGCGGTCAGTCTGACTGTATCTGTGCTGGGGCAAAGGCTGATTTTGCAGCTGTTTTCAC
>JAFULT010000065.1 GCA_017483145.1 Oscillospiraceae bacterium
AGCACAGAAAGCCTGTGCCCTGCACAAAGAATGGCTGGGTTATTACTGGAATTTCTATAACAAAGAGGCCCATCTCAATCTTTGTTTGATGTACACACAGGACGAAAGATTTAAAGAATATTATGAAAAAATCGCCCCAGGCTGTGCAGACTTCCTGTATGAAGCCATGAAAATTTATCTTGCATAAGAAAAAGGCCCACATCTGTGGGCCTTTTGTCATTCTATTATTCTGTGATTTTCACCATCAATTATTATACCCTGGCCGTCTTCAAGACAGATAACTTTATGTCCGACTTTACGTTCATAAGTCTTTACACGCTTCTCAAAAGCGTCAATTATGCCTGTATAACGGGTTTTATGGGGCAAATGTTCGATATTATTGGTGATATCAAGTGCTGACAAGTCTTTCGGCTTTACACGTTTATTCATCCTTGGAATAAGGTCGCGGATAAGCACCAGGTCTTTCTGCATTATCAGACTGCCGGCTGATACCCCTACAACCACCTTTTCCTTTGCCAGCTGGCGCAGAATATCTTCAGCACAACATTGTTTTATCACCTGCATAAGATAAAAAACATTTCCGCCACAGATATAAATTACATCATATTCCAGTAATTTTTCGTTTGGCTGCTGACCAAAATAAAACAGATCACTTTCCAGCCCGAAAGCCGCCAGTTCATTTTTTGTTTCTTCCAGCCACACACCGTGGTCCTTATCTTTTTCCATTGCAGTAGGAATAATGGCACATTTGTTGCCTTTATCTGTTATGGCATTTCTGAATTCACCCTGCAGCTCTTCACTTGTCAGTCCGTTTGAAGTAAGAAAAATCATATTAATATTCCCAGAACAGCTGTGGTTTGTTTGTGATGATAGCTACTTCGTGATTATTGCATTTATACATAAAGTCTGCGTTTTCAATTGTGTCAACTGTCCATGCATAGCAGTCAATGCCGGCTTCTTTCAGTTCATCAAAGATTTCCTGGTCATAGTTGTAGTACAGCATGGAAATAAAGTTACAGCCACAGGCTTTGCATTCGTCAACGATACCATATGCTTTGTCCATAAACAGCAGGCCCAGATCATATTCACAGCCGGCATCAGCCAGTTTTTTCATAATTCTGTGGTCAAAAGATTTAAAGCACAGCATTTCTTTTGGCACGCCTTTGCTTTCTTCCAGAATATATGGCACGATTTCATTGTTGAAACCAAACTCGGATTTGATTTCGCAAACAAGTCTCTTTTTGCCGTCAATCAGTTTCAGCAGGTCGGAATACAGCATAATTTTAGTATCTTTGAATTCTTCGCCGAACCAGCCGCCAAAATCATACTGCAGCAGTTCTTCATATGTGTGTTCTGCAATCCAGCCGGTGCCGTCACAGGTTCTGCCCAGTTTTGGGTCATGTGCAACCACAATTTTTTTGTCCTTTGTCAGATGTACATCACATTCAATAGCCCATACTCTGTCATCTTCCAGTGCCATTTTAAAACCATGGATTGTGTTTTCCGGTGTAAGGGAAGCCCATCCGCGGTGACCGATAATTCTTTTCATAATAATTTACACTCCTGTTTTTGATTTGATTCTATTTTATCATTATATATCCATTTACACAACCGCTATTTACTTTATTTACTTCTAATGATAAAATCTATTTGTATTGAGAGGTGTATGATAATGAATTACGAAATAAAAAAACAGGATTTTTTTGAAAGGCTGGGGGAATCCTGCTATATGGTTCTGGCCACATCTTACAATGATGTACCTATGGCCAGCACAATGACCTGTCTTGTTTTTGATGATGCAATATGGATGCAGACAGATAAAAAGTTCCCTAAATACAATCAGCTTCTTAATAATCCTAAAGTGGCACTGGTAAAAAATGCCACACAGATAGAAGGTACAGCGCAGTTTTGCGGCCACCCGCTTGAAAAAGGAAATGAAAAATTTGCTTCCCTTATGAAAAAGCATCACCCGGAAAGTTATGAAATGTATTCCACTGTAGACACAGAGGTTGTTATAAAAATCACTCCGTCAAAAGCAATTGACTGGATGTATGAAAAAGGGGATAGCAGCATTTATCATCTTGATTTTGTCAATCAGAAGGTAGAAGTGCAGACTTACATAAACGGTAAATAATGATACTGGATATAAAGTGACAGAACTGTCATTTAATTTTCACTTTTAGTCATAAGCAATTTCACATTTTACTGTTAATATATTTATAAGAGGTGAAAATATGAAAAATACAAATACACGTGCTTATATATATACTGTCTGCACATTGTTGCTGATAGCCTGTACGGCTGTTTTTGTGCTTGGGGCAGACAGACAGTACAAGGTGAAAAATACTCCTGTTACAGCGGCTGAAATTGAAATAACTGCAGATGCATCTATGATTACAGATGAATTTATAAAAACTACTGCAGATTATTTCAGACAGAACAGTATAAATACAGCGATATTAAAGGTTAACAATGGTACAGAGAGTATTGTTAACCTGTCTGGATTTGGCAATATTCTTTCATCCAATGAAAACTTTGAAAAAAAGTATATTGTAACACAGATAAAAAGAAAACTGAATTCAAAGAAAATACAGCTTTATCTCTCTGTTGACTGTGTCGGGCTGGATGGTACAACCATCTTGTCTGCAGTTCAACAGCTGTGCGACAATTATAAAATTGCAGGTATTGTACTTGATAATTTTACAGAAAGTGCAAGTCTCATATCCGATATTTCTTCAATATGTGACAAAACCGGAACTGATTTTATTATCAAGACGGATGCTGTATCTCTGCACAGTTTCAGCAACTGTCCTGCAGACAGGTTTATCTGTGAAAATCTTGGCTATGACCAGTATGTTGCCTTAAAAGCAAAAGGCGATATAAAACAGGATATACTGCTGCATTACTCATCTCCGTCCATGATGAGTGATATGTATCTGCTTACAAACTTTTCACAGCTGGATGGCGCAGTGGTCTGCAATTATACAGGCGGACAGGCTGACAACCTGCTTCTTTCCACCACACTTGCAAAAAACAGTACAATACCATTGTTCAATATGGGTATAAACAACCGGTTTACCGTAACATATCCTGCAAAGGATGTTTCCACATATTATTCCGGTATATTTATCACAGGTACAGCACAGCCGGGTACTGTAAATATAAATGATGCAGAATATGCTACGGCAAAAGACGGCAGTTTTGGTGTTTATTTTGAACTGGAAGAGGGGGATACGCCTTTTACAGTCAGTCAGAACGGCAACAGCAAAGAATTTACAGTCACAAGAAAAGTGTACAAATCCACGGGCGTAAAATACGAAACTCCTTGGGACGAAACAGAATATCTGGAAAAAGGCAGAATTATACAGACTGTTTCACGGCTTACCAGCCTGCTTTCTGACCCGGATGATGATTCTGCAATTATCGCAGGTCTTGAACCGGGTACAAAAATGGTTGTAACAGAAAGTGTGGAAACAACCCGCAGCGGATATAAAACCTATGCCTATAAGCTGTCAAACGGCGGCTTTGTACTGGCGAGCAAAGTGGAAATACTGCCAGAGATTACAGCAGATTTCATACCGGCAGAAGAATCGGAAACAGATTTTTCACGGCATACAGTCTACGAAACCCCTGTTATCAGCTCTGTAAGCAGAGAAAAGCTTGAAAACAGCGATGAACGGCTGTATATAGCAGTGAACAACACACCTGCTGTCACAAGCAGTTATACAAGTGAAAAGCTTTCACTGTTTTTCCTGGACACAGTGGCGGAAGATATTGCTTTGCCACAGTCAGATTTTTACAAAGCCTATTCTGTAAACACTTATGACGGCGGCACAGAAATCAGTCTTTTCTTTGATGAAACTACACCTCTGTGGGGCTATGATGTAAAAGCAGAACAGGGCCAGTTTATTGTTTATCTCAAGCAGACTCCGCACCTTTCAGCAA
>JAFULT010000010.1 GCA_017483145.1 Oscillospiraceae bacterium
GGGCAAATCTGCAAACAATGATCTGCAGAAATTTTCTGACTATGACAGTCTGCATGCCGGTGATATAATATGGATGGGTCTCATACCAATGCCGTGGGTGGTGCTGGACAAAAAAGACGGCAAAGCACTGGTTATCAGCAAATATATCATTGACTGCCAGGCTTATCACAATATTTTCTATAAAGTGCACTGGAATGACTGTTCTGTGTTTAAATGGCTGAACAGGGAATATGCACCGCGCTATTTCACACAGGAAGAACAGCAGAGAATACACCCTGTGTATATTTCAAAAACAGAAGATTCCATTTATATGGAAGAAACAGAAAATACAGTTGAAAACAGCCTTTTCTTCCTCAGCATGGAAGAAGCCGCCAGATATTTCAGAACACGGGACCAACGCCGCGCAAGAATTACATCCTTCGGCAAAAGAAAAATTATGTGGGCCAGCTTTGATGTGTACGCCCACTGGTGGCTGCGCACATACAGCAAAGACCCTGTGGGTGCAAGTCATGTGCGACTGGATGGAGAAATGACATTGCACGGTGGTACAATTCTGTCAAACGGATATGACGAATTTTATGACCACTTTGGTGTACGCCCGGCAATGTATATCAATCTGTAACAGGAATAACTATGGAAAAAATCAGATATTTTGATGAAGCTGTGGATTTTTCCCGTATGGACAACTGCACCGAAAAGGTGGAGATAGCCATATCCCGTCTGGAAAATCCTGTGGGGCTGTCAGATGAAATGATAATTATGTATCAGGACTATCTGTTCAACACCGCCCCCAAAATCGCTTGTGAATTTATAGATATAAACAGACTGGCCCTGTTTCCGATGCTGGTAAAATACAGGGTTATAAAAAAAGCAAATGTGCTTAAACTGACGGAATATGCACGCGAAAAAAGAAAGATGGACGCAATGTCCTATCTTATGGATGTGGGCAATCAGTTCCGTCACAACCGGAAAAATATGGATATTGCCAAAAAGCATACTGCCGGCAAGGAATATCCCCACTCCCGGACAGATTACAGCCACGCAAAAGCAGGGGATATAATCTGGCTGGGTCAGCCGATTATGCCCTGGCAGGTGCTGGAAAACAAAAACGGCCGCCTGCTGGTTATATCCAAATTTGTGCTGGACTGTCTGCCTTTTGACGGCTATTACAAATTCATAACCTGGGCTACCAGCAGTATCCGCAAAAAACTGAACAAAGAATATATGCCAAATGTGCTTACAGAACAGGAAATTGCAAAAATTGTTCCTGTTTATATCAACTGTGATGATGACAGCCTTTCCTTTGAGCAGGCCGGAGAAATCACAGAGGATAAATTTTTCCTGCTCAGCGTGAAAGAAGCCAGACGCTATTTCCGCAATGACAGGGAACGCCAGGCCCCGGTGGTAAAATATGCCACACGCAGTATGCTGTGGACAGTTTTTGACAAATGGGCACACTGGTGGCTGCGCACACAGGGCGATATAATTGATGACAAATACTATGTGAGAGACGGCTTTATAATGAGTATGAACAGCACTGTGCAGGGTTCTTACTTTGAACATTTCGGTGTGCGCCCTGCAATGTACATAAATATGGAGTAGCCTATGGCAGCGGAATATTATAACGAAGTCAGGGACTTCAGCCGACTGTCAGACAGTGTGCACAAAACAGAAATAGCCATCTCCCGTCTGGAAAATCCACAGGGGCTTACAGATGAAATGGTAATTATGTACCAGAAGTATCTGTTTGACAAAGCACCTAAAATTGTACACAGCTTTATAGACCTTAACAAAAAAGCCCTGTTTCCATTGCTGGTAAAATACAGGGTTATAAAGAAAAGCAATATACTGCAGCTGACGGACTATGCCCGCGAAAATAAAAAGCTGGATATACTGTCCTACCTTATGGATGTGGGGAATCAGCTGCGCAACAATTCAAAAAATCTTGGCATAGTAAAAAAGCATACAGCCGGCAAACCTTTGCCCCGGCCACAGACTGACTGCAGTACTGCACAGCCGGGCAGTATTATCTGGCTGGGCACACCTTTAATGCCGTGGCAGGTGCTGGAAAACAAAGACGGCCGTCTTTTGCTGCTGTCTGTCTATGCGTTGGACTGCCTGCCTTTTGAAGATTTTTACGACCCGTTTTATTACACCATGTCTTATGACCGCACCATATGGCGCTACAGCAGTATCAGGCGCAGGACAAACGGAGAAATACTGTCCGCAATTCTTTCCCCACAGGAAAAAGAAAAAATCGTGCCTGTTTACATTGCTGATGACGACAGCCTGTCCTTTGAACCTTTGCAGGGAATAAAACCGGACAAACTGTTCTTTTTAAGCAAAAAGGAAGCGGAAAGATATCTGAAAACCGAATCAGACCGCCTTGCGCCTGTAACGGGCTATGCCGTGCGCAGTAATCTGTACCACCTTTTCGAGGATTATGCATACTGGTGGCTGCGCAGCCCCGGCGAATACGAGGTGGAAAAAATGTTTGTGCTGGACGGTGAAATAACCAGCAAAAACAGTCTTGTAGGGGGAGACCATTTCAACTATCTTGGAATACGCCCTGCAATGTATTACAAAATATAACTATCTTTGATTATATAAATCAGGAAAGGAGAAAATATGGCTGAAAACGATGTTATGGTTGACAATGACCAGTATCTGCCACAAAACATAAAGATAAAGCGCCTTGCCGACAAGGTTATGCAGTCGTCCAAAAGCTCGCTTATTGTACATATGCGTTTTCTTGATGCTGCAATAAACAAGCTGAAACTGGAAACTGCCGAAAAATATATTTCGGTAGACGGCCGTGCAATTATGTACAATCCGCTGTATGTTCTGCGGCTTTACAAAAAGGATAAAAATCTGGTTACAAGGGCATACCTGCATATGATTCTGCACTGTACTTTCCTGCATTTCTATGTTGGTCCCCAGATAAACCAGAACCTGTGGGATATCGCTTGTGACATTGCTGTGGAAAATATCCTTGACCAGCTGGCACAGACAGAGGAATACCTGCAGATTGAACCGGACCCGGACAAAGAGCGGGCAATGGAGAAAATCAGAGCCAATGTGGACAAACTGACAGCGGAAAAAATTTACCGCTATCTGCTGGACAGCGATATTCCGGAAGAAGAAATGGAAGAAATGTTCTTCCTTTTCGCTGTGGACAATCACGCCTGCTGGTATGATATGCAGCACAAGCCACAGGAACTTACAAAGGATGATATGAAAAAAGAGGAGAAACCGCCGATGATTGACGATTCTCCAAATCCTGATGACGAAAACCCACAGCCGGATGATGATGCCGAAAGCGAAGAGGATTCCCAGCTGCAGGACGATGATTCCACCAACAAGGAAGCCGGGGAAGACGGCCGCAACGCCAGCGAAGAAGAAATGGAAGAAATGGGCGACGACGGCAACCAGGAAGTGGACAAAGACAAGCAGGAACTTATGGACGAATGGGAAGATGTGGCAAAACACATGGACCTTGATATGGAAACCTTCTCCAAAGAAGCCGGCAGCCGTGTAGGTGACCTGCTGCTGAACCTGCGCAATGTTACCAGGGAAAAATACGACTACACCGCTTTCCTTAAAAAATTTGCATCAATGGGCGAAAAGATGATGATAGATGATGACGAATTTGACTACATCTATTACACCTACGGTCTGTCCCTGTATGACAATATGCCGCTGGTAGAACCGCTGGAATACAAGGAAACTGACGTGGTAAAAGAATTTGTTATCGCCATAGATACATCTTTCTCTGTTCACGGAGACGAGGTAAACGCATTCCTGCGCAAAACCTACAATATTCTCAAAGCTACAGAAAGCTTTTCATCACATATCAACCTGCACATTATCCAGTGTGACGTAAAGGTACAGCACGATGAAAAGATTACATCACAGGCAGAACTGGACAGATATATGTCCGATATGCTGCTGTACGGCTTTGGCGGCACAGACTTCCGTCCTGTGTTTGAATATGTGGATGAGCTGATTGAAAAGAAAGAATTCACCAATCTGAAAGGTCTTATCTACTTTACAGACGGCTTTGGCGAATTCCCACAGCGTGCACCGGCGTACAAAACAGCCTTTGCCTTTGTCAGCGATGACCCTATGTTTGACCCTGTGGTACCGCCGTGGGCAATAAAGCTTATACTTGACCCTGAAGATATTAAAGAAGAAGATAAATAATAAGAGGCAGTTATGAATATTAAACAAGCAAAAGAAGAAATCAAAAATACCCTTACAGTGTATTTTACAAAAAATGAATTCGGCAACTATGTAATTCCTATCGAAAAACAGCGTCCTGTTTTCCTTATGGGCCCTCCGGGTATCGGCAAAACAGCCATTATGGCACAGATTGCATCAGAAATGGGCGTAGGTCTGCTGTCCTACTCCATGACACACCATACACGTCAGTCTGCCATCGGCCTGCCTTTTATTGAAAAGAAAACTTTCAACGGCCAGGAATACACAGTTTCTGAATACACACTGTCAGAAATTGTTGCATCTGTTTATGAACTGATGGAAACAACAGGTCTGAAAGAAGGCATCCTGTTCCTTGATGAAATCAACTGTGTTTCCGAAACACTTGCTCCTGTTATGCTGCAGCTGCTGCAGTACAAAGTTTTCGGCAAACACAAAATCCCTGCAGGCTGGGTAATCGTTACAGCAGGTAACCCACCTGAATACAACAATGCCGTTAGAGAATACGACATTGCCACCTGGGACAGACTTAAACGTATCGATATCACACCTGACTTTGAAATCTGGAAAGAATATGCCTACAAAGCAAATGTACATATGTCAATTATTTCCTATCTGGAAAGCAAAACAGCAGATTTCTACACAATAGAAACAACTGTAGACAGCAAAGCCTTTGCTACAGCCCGTGGCTGGGAAGACCTGTCACAGATGATTGACCTGTACGAAAAACATGGCATTCCTGTAAAAGAAACTCTTATTTCACAGTATCTGCAGAACAGAAAAGTTGCCAAATCCTTTGCTGCTTACTATGACCTGTATGTAAAATACCGTGGCGACTACCAGATTGACAAAATCATGGAAGGCACTTACGGTCAGACAGTACGCTACAAAGCACAGTCTGCAAAATTTGATGAAAGAGTTATGCTTATCAGCCTGCTGCTGGATGCCATCAACGAAGATACACTGGCAGTTGTGGAAAAAATTGAAGTTATCGCCGCAGTGCGCAAACTGGTGCGTAACTTTACAAAGAAATGTGAACTGGGCGAACAGAAACCTGTTGATATTCTGCAGGCTCTTATCGAAAAACAGAGAAAAGAACTGGACAAACGTCTTTCTGCAGGTAACCTGACAGACCAGGAAAGAAGCAATATCAACACAGTTATTGAATTCTTTGAAGCACAGCTGACAGGTGTAATGAATGCAGACGCTGAAACAGCTATCAAGCACGTGAAAGCCAGCTACAATGCTCTTACCCGCGCACACAAAAAAGAAGCAAAACTCACCAGCGAAAGAATGGACAATGCATTTAAATTCGTTGACGATGTGTTCGGCGACGGTCAGGAAATGCTGATTCTGGTTACAGAACTTACACAGAACTACTATGGTTCCAAATTCATCTCCAACTTTGGCTGTGATGAATACTTCAAACACAACAAATCTCTCCTGTTCTAC
>JAFULT010000066.1 GCA_017483145.1 Oscillospiraceae bacterium
GACTGCCGGTTTACCACGTCAAGATTGGAAAAAGCCTTTGCCACATCGCCTTTGTTTATGCTGTCTGCCAGCAGTGGCAGCATGGCAAAAATACTTGATACAGGCTCTCTCATCTGATAGTGTACATTTCGGGAACTTTTTGTTCCATAGGTTTCACTTTTCACAGGCAGGCACTTCAGAAAGTCCCCGTCTCTGAAAAATACCAGTCGCAGATTGCTCATATTCAGCAGGGAAGTATCAAATTCCACAGGCTGGGAAAAATAATCAATATCATATCCGGTCAGCAGATTTCTGAAAAAATCATCCATCAGCAGACCGGCGTAGTTTTCTCTGATATACCGGTGACAGTCAACCACATTGAACTTGTCATCAAGTGTAATAAAAGGTAATCTGTTTTCAGACATAATATACCTCGTAAATTCTGTATATATATTAAGTTTACAACAAATAATCATTAAAGTAAAGTTATTATGATTATTGGCATATTAATTATGTAACAATAAAACCGTATTGAACTTGTTTTACTTTACTGATTTGCAAAAATATGGTATTATATTTGTGTATGTGATATATTGAATCTATTTGAACCAATAGTGCATAATAAGGCAACATTAGTTCAAAATAAAACATTGACAAATTTTCTACAATGTTTTATAATGTAGACGTAAAGTTAAATAATTAACAAGTTGAAAATCCCATACAAAGGAAAGAATATATTGGAGGTAATTTATTATGGCAATCAAAATTGGTATCAACGGTTTTGGTCGTATCGGCCGTCTGGTTTTCAGAGCTGCAGTTGCACAGCCTGAACTTTACGAAGTTGTAGGTATCAACGATATCGGTGTTACACCAGACTATGCTGCATACATGACAAAATATGACACAATCCACGGTCGTTTCAACGGTGAAGTTTCTTCCACAGAAACAGAACTGGTAGTTAACGGCAAAGCAATCCCATTCTTCGCAGAAAAAGACCCAGCACAGCTGCCATGGGGCAAACTTGGCGCAGAATATGTTGTAGAATCCACAGGTGTATTCACAACAACAGAAAAATGTATGGCTCATATCGCAGCAGGTGCAAAGAAAGTTATTATTTCTGCTCCAGCAAAAGATAAAGAAACACCTACATTTGTTTGCGGCGTTAACCTGGAAAAATACACAAAAGATATGGTTGTAGTTTCCAACGCTTCCTGCACAACAAACTGTCTGGCTCCTCTGGCAAAAGTTATCAACGACGAATTCGGTATCGTTGAAGGTCTTATGACAACTGTTCATGCTACAACAGCAACACAGAAAACAGTTGACGGTCCATCCAAAAAAGACTGGCGTGGTGGCCGTGCAGCAGCAGGCAACATCATTCCATCTTCCACAGGTGCAGCTAAAGCATGTGCTCTGGTTATCCCAGAACTGAAAGGCAAACTGACAGGTATGGCTTTCCGTGTTCCAACACTGGACGTTTCTGTAGTTGACCTTACAGTAAGACTTGCTAAACCTACAACATACGAAGAAATCTGCGCAGCAGTTAAAGCAGCTTCCGAAGGCCCAATGAAAGGCATCCTTGGCTACTGTGACGAAGCAGTTGTTTCTTCCGACTTCTATGGTGAAACACAGACTTCCGTATTTGATGCTAAAGCAGGTATCATGCTGAACGATCAGTTCGTTAAACTGGTTGCTTGGTACGACAACGAAATGGGCTACTCCTGCAAAGTTCTTGAACTCATCAAACACATGGCAGAAGTTGACGCGCAGTAATTTAATTACAGCATTTAAACAGCACACTACGGTGTGCTGTTTTTTTGCACTTTTTTAAATTATATGCTACAATTATAAAAATGCCTTTTTGTTAAATGGATAGGTACCGGCACAGCCGGTGGAGTGATTCTTTTATCTCACGTTATATATATTAAATCGGAGCATATTATGAAAATTGTACTTTGCAGTATCAACAGTAAATATATACATTCATCCCTTGGGGTATGGTATCTTTTTGCTGCAGCAAAAAAGATAAACACCCCACACGAAGTAAAAGTGGTTGAAAGCACCATCAACAGTCATGTGGAAGATATTGTAGCGCTTGTAAACGCTGAAAAACCTGATGTAGTGGGCTTTTCCACATATATATGGAATGTGGACTGTGTTCACAGAGTTGCCGCCACTCTTAAACTTATCAACCCGGATATTAAAATATGGCTTGGTGGCCCGGAAGCCAGCTTTGACGCTGACAGTTTGCTTGAAAATGACTATGTAGACTGGGTAGTAAAAGGGGAAGGGGAATCTGCCTTTATGCAGATGCTTTCAGAAAACTTTACCACCCCGGCAAAAACAGTGGTTACAGGCCCTTGCTGTGAATATATAAATCCATATACAGAAGAGTATATGGCGGCGTTGAATGGGCGAATTGTCTATCTTGAAACCAGCCGTGGCTGCCCGTTCAGCTGTGGGTTCTGTCTGTCCGGCCGTGATGAAAATGTGCGCTTTTTCGATATGGAAGAAAGCAAAAGGAATATTGTGAAACTGGCAAATTCCGGTACAAAAACAGTCAAATTTGTAGACAGAACCTTTAACTGCAACGATAAGCGTGCCCTGGAAATCTTCAGATTCATTACAGAGCAGCAGGCGGCAGGCAACATCCCAAAGGATGTTATTTTCCATTGTGAAGTGGAAACAGACCTGTTTACACAGTCTACACTTGACTATCTCAAACCGTGCCGGCGGGCCTTTTCCAGTTTGAAGCAGGCCTGCAGAGTTTCAATGTGGAAACACTTAAAGCTGTAAACCGCCGTACAAATATGGATAAACTGGTGCACAATCTGAAAGAAATTGTGTCTGGTGGCAATATTCATCTGCATATTGACCTTATTGCAGGCCTGCCGTATGAAGACTTTGCCAGCTTTGCACGCAGCTTCAACCAGGCATATGAAATCAATGCCAATGTTATCCAGCTGGGCTTTTTAAAACTGCTCAAAGGCTCAACTCTTGAAAAAGAAAAAGAAAAGTACAACTACAGAAGCTGGAATTATGCACCTTATCAGGTGGTAAGCTGTGACAGCATTTCATATGATGATCTGCTGGAACTGAAAAAATGTGAAGATGCTGTGGAACGTCTGCTGAACAGCGGCAAATTTCCTTTTACTGTACCTTTCCTTGTTGAAAGCACAGGGATGTCTCCATTTGATCTGTTTTATAAATTCGGCAGTTTTGTCTTTGATAAAGGCATTAAAAGTCCATCTCTTGAAAAATATGCACAGCTGGTGTTTGAATATTTTACAACAGTGCATAATGTGGACAGAGATGCCCTGCGCGACGTAATGGTTAAAGACAGAATAGTAACTGACAATACAGGCAGACTGTTTGGTTTTACCCATGTACCGGATACAAGATTCAAAACAATCACCACAGCATTGAGACAGGAGACTGTGCGTATATTCGACAATCAGTCAGAAAAGACAGCAAAAGGCAAAATCGGATTTGCTGTACTCTACAGCACCAATCAGATTGTGCTTGCAGACTACACACAGCAGAATCCTGTTACAGGCCAATACACATTCAGAATAATCGCACTTGATGAAATAATTGAATAAACAAGAAAAACTTTGAACATCGGGCAGTTACTTCGATATTCAAAGTTTTTTCACATATCTGTCACAAATCCTTTATATAATACATGTGTTTTGATATTTGAAATAATTTTTTATATAGAAATATATTTATATAAGGAGATTATATGAAAACAGTTATTTTGACAGATTCCACCTGTGATATTGCCAATGATGTTTTGACACAGATGGATGTTGATGTTGTTCCGCTTACAGTAAACTTCGGTACAGAAAGCTATGCAGATGGCATTGACCTGACAAAAGCAGAGTTTTTTGAAAAACTGGCAGAAAGCAGTGTAAATCCCACCACCAGTCAGCCTGCACCGGAACTGTTTATTGAAAAATTCAATAAGTATAAAGAACAGGGTGTGGATGTGGTATATATAGGCATATCTTCTGTACTCAGTGGCACAATTCAGTCGGCACGAATTGCAAAAGAAATGTGCGGTTATGAAAATATATATATTGTGGACTCCCTTTCTGCCACAGCAGGTATTGAACTGCTGGTCAGGGTTGCCTGTGATATGAGAGACGGCGGTATGCCTGCACAGCAGATAGCAGCAGAAATTGCCGCTCTGGTACCTAAAATAAGGATATATGCATATGTTGATACTCTTAAATACCTTGTCCGTGGCGGACGTCTGTCCAAAACAGCCGGCGCCATCGGTGGCGCACTGGGCATTAAACCGCTGATTACTGTGGCAGACGGTGCAGTTGTATCCATAGGCACGGCACGCGGACAGAAAAATGCCTATGAAAAACTGACAGATATAGTAAAATCCGCTGATATAGACAGCACAAAACCTATGGTACTTACATTTACAGAAAACAGGGAAAATATGCATATGCTGGAAATGCATATGCTGGAAAGCGGAATCAATTACAACTGGAAATACAGTGAAGTTGGCAGTGTTATCGGCACTCACGTGGGCCCGGGGGCAGCTGCTGTGGCATATTTTGTAAAATAATAATATAAGGTAATAATATGCCTGTAAGACAGCGCAGGGCATATTATGAAAACAATCTGCCGCAGGTTATGGAAATACTTAAAACAGGCTGTGAAAAAGCAGAGAAAAAAGCAGGGCAGACCCTTGAAAAAGTAAGAAAAGCTATGAAAATAAACTATTTTGACGATAACAGTCTGTTATAGAAAAATAATAGGGCAAAGAGTACATTTTACCCTTTGCCATAAACAAAAGCGATACCCGCTTAAAAAACGGGTATCGCTGTATTTTTATATTTGTTTAGCAGTTATGGCAGGCAAAAGTAATCAGTGATTTGCCGTCCATTTCTTTTGGCTGTTTTTTGCCCATAATCTGAATCATAGTCGGTGCAATGTCTGCCAGTACGCCGCCTTCACGCAGTGCACAAGGGTAGTTAACCACGCTGAAAGGAACAGGGTTAGTGGTATGTGCTGTAAATACGCTGCCGTCATCGTCCAGCATTTTGTCGGCATTGCCGTGGTCAGCTGTCACCAGCAGTACGCCGTTTACCTGCAGAATTTTTTCATACAGTCTGCCGATACATTCATCCACAACTTCAACAGCTTTTACTGCGGCATCAAAGTTGCCTGTGTGGCCAACCATATCGCAGTTTGCATAGTTGAGAATAATCATATCGTATTTGCCGCTGTCAATTTTTTCAAGCAACTGGTCTGTAACTTCTCTTGCGCTCATTTCTGGCTGCATATCATAAGTTTCCACTTTTGGAGATGGCACCAGCACTCTGTCTTCACCGTAGTATGGTTTTTCAATACCGCCGTTGAAGAAAAAAGTAACGTGGGCATATTTTTCAGTTTCAGCAATTCTCAGCTGTCTCATTTCTTCATCTGAAACAAATTCACCCAGTGTGTTTTTCAGGCTCTGGGGTTTGAATGCCACTTCAACGTTTGGCATTGTGGCATCATACTGTGTAAAGCATACATAGTTCAGGTTCAGGTTTTCTTTTTCTCTGATAAAGCCATCAAAAGCAGGGTCTACAAGACATCTTGTGATTTCTCTTGCTCTGTCAGGGCGGAAGTCAAAGAAGATAACACTGTCGCCTTCGCTGATAATGCCGTCTTCATTTACGATAAACGGAACAGTAAATTCGTCTGTTACATCATTTGCATAGCAGTCTTTCAGATGTGCCACAGGGTCAGCAAATTTTTCAGCCTTGCCCAGCACCAGCGCATTGTATGCTTTTTCTATTCTTTCCCAGCGGTTGTCGCGGTCCATTGCATAGAATCTGCCGCATACAGCACCTATTTTACCTGTGCCCAGTTCAGCCATTTTGTCCTGCAGCTGTGTCAGAAATTCTACACCGCTGGTTGGTGCAACGTCACGGCCGTCCATAAACGGATGAACAAACACTTTTTCAGCACCCAGTTTTTTACACATTTCCAGCAGGGCAAAGCAGTGGTCAATATGGCTGTGAACACCGCCGTTGGACATAAGGCCCCAGATGTGTACAGCTTTGTCATTTTTCACAGCATCGGAAATTGCGTTTTTCAGTACTTCGTTTTCAAAGAAATCGCCGTCTTTGATAGACTTTGTAATTCTTGTAAGTTCCTGATAAACAATTCTGCCCGCACCCATATTTGTGTGGCCAACTTCGCTGTTGCCCATCTGGCCTTCAGGCAGGCCTACGTCAAGGCCGCTGGCACCGATAATTGTTGTTGGGTGTTCTGTAAA
>JAFULT010000067.1 GCA_017483145.1 Oscillospiraceae bacterium
ACGCTTCACAGGGGAGTCCGCAAAAACATCTTTAGCCTTCTTAGGCAGCAGGCCTACCAGCTTACCGCCCCGCAGCGGCTCCATGATGATGACCGGCAGACCCTTGCTGCTGGCATATTGCAGGCCCCGCCGGCCGGCCTGGGCCTGTTCGTCCAGGTAGTTGTAATGGATCTGGCAGAAATCCCAGTCGTAGGAATCCACCAGCTTACAGAACATATCCGTGTTGCCATGATAGGAAAAACCTATCTGCCTTATCTGACCACAGGCTTTTTTCTCCTGTATCCAGTCAAGGATGCCGATGTCTATCAGCTTTTCCCAGGCGTTTACATCAGACAGCATATGCATAAGATAATAGTCGATATAGTCGGTGCGCAGGCGTTTCAGTTCTTCGTTGAACAGTCTGTCCAGCCCTTCCCTTGTCTTTATCAGGTAATGGGGCAGTTTGGTGGCGATGTTCACATTTTTTCTTATTCCGTTTTTTTCCAGAATTTCCCCCAGGGCGCTTTCAATGCCCGGGTAAATGTAGGAGGTGTCAAAATAGTTCACACCTGCGCTGTAGGCGGCCATAATCTGCTTTTCCGCTTCCGCTTTGTTGATAATGCCGGCGGTCTGTGGCAGGCGCATACAGCCAAAGCCCAGCAGGGATATGTCGTTGCCGTATCTGTCTTTTCTGTAATTCATATATCTCTCCAAAAAATCTGTATAGTTAAAGTATATATTATTTTGCCGGGGCGGGCAATAGTGGGATATTGCGGACACAAAACAAAAACCTCCCGGGCAGGGAGGCTATGTTATTAATACAATGTCATTCCGGGCAAAGGGACGCGTGCCCTTCAGGGTAGGAATCGCAAAAACACTTAAGCAGTATTTAATGCGATTCTTCGGCTTTCAGCCTCAGAATGACATTCTGCTTTTATTAATTAAATTGTTATTTTATAAGTTTGCTTATCTTAATGGCATTTGGCAGGGAGGTTCTGTTTATATATTCTCATTTTTCAGCACATCCAGCAGTTTTTCCTTTTTCAGCCTGGATATGGCCCATATTGCTGTAAGGTAAACCACTGCCAGCACTGCCAGGGATGCAGCCGCCCCTGCTGCTGCAACTGTGAAAAGCGGGAAGGGACTGCCGTCATACCGGCTGACCACCTGCCATATTGCCGCTGACAGTGCCAGCGCGGCAGGTATGCCTGCGGCTATGGAACGGACGCCGTAAATCATACATTCAGCTTTCATCATACGGGCAAAGCCCTTTTCAGACATACCGCTGCTTTTCAGAACAGCAAATTCCTTGCGGCGCAGGGAGATATTGGTGGAAATGGTGTTGATTACATTGGCAATGGCAATAAGGGTAATCAAACCTATAAAGCCGTAGGCAAATACCTTGATAAGGCTGACCACCGCCACCATCTGCTGATAGTCTGCCCTTGCGTTGTAAATATTGTATTTTGCCTGCCCCAGCATATCCTCCATATTTTTCTGTGTGTGCCGCGGGTTGTCTGATGAAAAGGCCAGACGGCAGTTTATCATACCGGCATTGTAGCCTGCATTGCCGATAACCGCCTTCATCATACTGAAAGGGAAAACCACAGGCATTGCACTGGCCGCGTCCCTTACTCCGTATGGCATATTGCTGCAGGCCGGCACAATGTGAAAATCCGCTTCATACACCTTCATAAATGCCGGTGCACCGGATTTTTCCAGCACCCTGCAGTCTGTGTATATGCCGCTGCCGATATCATAGCTGCGGTAGATGTTTGTGGTGGCACCCTGCGGGGCGGCCGGGTTGTAAAACGGCGCCGGGTCCACTCCGTTTTCAGTCAGCCAGCTGTCAAAGTTTTCATCGTCCACAAACAGTATGGTCATCATTATGCGGCTGTCTTCTCCGGCTATTTCCGGGTTTTCAAGATACATCTTTGCAACGGTCACATAATCGCGGAAGGTTACAAAATAGCCGCTTTCGGTTACACCGTCTGCCATTCTGAGCTGCCGGTAGCGGTCTTCCAGCGGCAGGTCGTTGTAGCTGTTGTAATAATAGATAAGGTCATAGTCAATGTCTGTCACGCCGGACCGTATATCTTTTGTCATACTGTCCACCACCATAAAGGTGGAAACAAACAGGGTGATGCTTACCACCAGGCTGACCACAGTAGTGCGGTATCTGCTGCGGCTGCGGCGGAAATTGCGTGCCGCCAGCCTGTATTCTATTCTGCCGCGTTCCCCTGCCCTGCCCACATCCCGCGGGCCGATGTGTGTGTCATAGGTCTGGCGCAGGGCATCTATAGTGGACAGAGACACAGCCTTTGCCGCCGGCAACCCGGCTGACACCAGCACTGTGGCCAGCCCCAGTGCCGCCGCTACGGCTATGGCTGCAGGGGTGATAACCATTTCAAAGGGCACTTCCGGCGATGTGCCTGTGATGGAAACCCGCTGCAGGCTGGAAGAAATCCACTCTGCGTCAATTATTTTCAGAGTCAGCCCTATGCCGGCTATGCCGCAGGCTATGCCCACAGGCACACCCACGCCGCACAGCACCAGCCCTTCATACAGCACTGCGCCCCTGAGCTGTTTTGCTGTGGCGCCTATACTGCTTAAAAGGCCAAACTGCTTTATTCTTTCGTTTACAGAAATTGAAAAGGAATTGTATATAAGGCACACAGAGGCCAGTATTATAATCAGCATCAGCACAGATGCCAGCTGATAAAGACGGCTGTTGTGGCCTGTCTGCAGACCTGCCCCGGTAAAGCGGAGAAGGTCCAGGTTTATCCGGCCGGTGGCATCTGTATCCCCTGTCATTTCAATGGCGGAATACAGTATGTCCGACGCACGCGAAACATCATCTGCCCTGAAATAGACCTCCACCGGTCCTGTTTCCTGTGGGGAAAACACAGTCAGCGCCGTAAAGCCCGGTGTGGACCAGCTTTCTGACGGCATTTTTTCATAAAAACCCACCACGGTGTATTCCCGGCTGCGGATAAAATGTGTGGTTTCGCTCATCAGATAGTCGGTGTCCTGCCACAGCAGCCGCCCGTCCACGTTACAACGGACAGACAGGTCCATCTGCAGCTGCTGACCTATTTCAAAGGTCATGCCGCCGTTGGCTTCCATATGGTCCGGCAGAATGATTTCACCTGTGTTCTCCGGCAGGCGGCCGGCAGTCAGCTTTACAGGCATATTTTCAAAATAGCCCCTGTCTGCCCCTGCCACATATATGTAAGGCTTGTAGGAATTGCGGCTTTCCGGCCGCAGATGATAGCCGATGCGCTGCAGCACAAAGCCTGTTTCCACTCCTAAAGCCTGTTCACTGTCTGAAAAGTCAAAGGCAAAATCCCGCCTGTCAGAGTATATTACCCCGTGCCAGTTGCCCTTTTCTTCCACCGCACATCTGGTGAGAAAGGCCTGGCAGGAAGAAATAAGCACCGTCACTGCCGTAAGCATTGAAAGTGACAGTATTATGCCCACTATTGTCACCAAGGTGCGGCTTTTGTTTCTTTTCAGCGTCTGCAAGGTATACCTGTGCAGTATGTTCATTTTCTTATCACCTCATCGCGCACTATGGCGCCGTCCTGCAGCACAATTATCCTGTCTG
Organism: Oscillospiraceae bacterium; assembly: GCA_017483145.1. Taxonomy (GTDB): domain Bacteria; phylum Bacillota; class Clostridia; order Oscillospirales; family Ruminococcaceae; genus RGIG3102. The sequence goes on from JAFULT010000067.1 coordinate 3,587, forward strand.
CCTGCAGGGCTATATTTTCATCGTGAGTAATTATAATCAGTGTCTGGTTGTATTCCTTGTTGGAATATTTCAGCAGCTGGATAATCTGCTGGCTGGTTTTGCTGTCCAGATTGCCGGTGGGCTCGTCTGCCAGCACCACGGCAGGGGCGTTTATCAGCGCACGGCCTATGGACACGCGCTGCTGCTGGCCGCCGGACAGCTGCCCCGGCAGGTGGTTTTCCCTGCCTTTCAGCTCCAGTATTTCCAGCAGCCGGTCAAGGCGCCGCCGGTTTACACTGCGCCGGTCCAGCAGGACAGGCATTGTGATGTTTTCCACCACCGTCATAACCGGTATCAGATTGTAAAACTGGTATATCAGCCCCACTTCGCGGCGTCGGAAGATTGCCAGCTGTTCATCGTTTTGCCGGTATACGTCCTTGCCGTCCAGATACACCTTGCCGCCGGTGGGTTTGTCCACACCGCCCAGGGCGTGGAGCAGGGTGCTTTTGCCGCTGCCGGACGCACCGATTATGGCCACAAATTCCCCCTGATTCACAGAAAAGGACACATTGTCCAGAGCCACCACCCTGTTAGGGCCGTCGCCGTATACTTTGCACAGATTTTCAGCTCTCAGTATTTCCATAATTTCCCCCGGTAAAGTTTTATACTTCTATTATACAATAACATAAAAATCTTACAATATTGTGACTTTAAAATGACAATATTGTAATGTTGGCCGCATAGGGTGCCCTTTTCTGCGCACAATAAGGGCGGAGGTATGATTATGGAAAAAGGATTGCTTTATTATCTTAACGGAAATGTGCAGATGGGCATGGAGTCCACCCGCCATATGATTGAACTGTGCGACGACGAAGCTTTGCGCGCCTGCCTGCTGGACGACCTGCACGCCTATGAAAAGTTTGAAAACGCCATTGTCAGAATAAAGGGCAAAAAGCTGATAAAGCCCCTGTCCCCCATGGCAGAAGCCGGCACCGAATGGGCAATGGATATGAAAATAACCTTTAATGACAGCGTGGAAAATATGGCAAAAATGCTGATAAAGGGCTATGATATGGGCATAAAGGACATCAGTGAAAATCTGGAAAGGTTTTCTGACAGCGAAGAGGACGACAAGGAACTGGCAAAAGGCTATCTGCGTTTTATGAAAGAAGCCCGCGCCAGATATGAAGGTTTTGCCGCCGGCAGCTGCCATTGACAGAAAAAATAAAAGTGCTATACTAATATAAGTAATTAAATACTTATTTTGTATAGCAAGGAGTATGAAAATGGCAGATTGTAATCACGATTGCTCTAACTGCTCTGCTAACTGTTCCAGCAGAGAAGGCGGCATTCCAAAAGAAGCCCCACACGAATTGAGCAAAATTAAAAAAGTTATAGGTGTAGTATCCGGCAAAGGCGGCGTGGGCAAAAGCCTGGTAACAAGTATGATGGCTGTAAGCGCAAGACGCCTTGGCTATGAAACAGCTGTTCTGGATGCTGACATCACAGGTCCGTCCATCGGTCAGACATTTGGCGTACACGGCCGTGCACAGGGCAACGGCATGGGCATCCTGCCTATGATGAGCAAAACAGGCATCAAGCTGATGAGCGTAAACTTTATGCTGGCTGACGAAACAGACCCTGTTGTATGGCGCGGCAGCATGATTGCCAACGCTGTAAAACAGTTCTGGACAGATGTTATCTGGGACGATGTAGACTTTATGTTTATTGATATGCCTCCGGGAACAGGTGATGTTCCGCTGACAGTGTTCCAGTCACTGCCTGTAGACGGCATTATCATCGTTGCTTCCCCACAGGAACTGGTAGGTATGATTGTGGAAAAAGCTGTGAAAATGGCCAATCTGATGAATATCCCTGTTCTGGGTCTGGTAGAAAACATGAGCTATGTTGTATGTCCTGACTGCGGCAAGAAGATTCACATCTTCGGTGAAGGCAAAGTGGAAGAAACAGCAGCCAAATACGGCCTGCCTGTTCTGGCAAAACTGCCTATCGACCCACAGCTGGCCAAAAACTGCGATATGGGCGTTATCGAACTGTTCGAAGGCGACTATATGGACAAAGCTATGGAAGCTGTTGAAAAACTGCTGTAATTACACAGATGAAAGCACTCTGCAGATGCAGGGTGCTTTTTGTTTTGCAAAAATATGATATACTGAATATTTTTATCTCTGTCATTCCGAACGCATAGCGGAGGAATCTTTGCGCTGCAAACAACAGAAAAATTATTGCTCTGCAGACAGTACAGCTGCCAGGATCCCTCACTGCGTATCGGGATGACAATTATATGCTCTGTGTTTTATCCAACACCCAGGGGCTGCTCGCAAGCCGCCTGTTACGGGATGTCCGGAGGCCATCCCCTACACAACTGATTTAACACAATGCCCCGTAGGGGACGGGTTTCCCGTCCCGTTGCCGATTTGTTTTCCACCGCACAATCCGCGTAGGGGGCGGCGTCCCGACGCCCCGCCTGTCATTCTGAAGGAGTGAAACGACTGAAGAATCTTTGCACTGCAAAATTTTACAGAATGACAATATTGATTATAATTTTTGCTTTTATGTATATGTAAACTTTCTGACGCTGCGCTGGCGTTACTTTTGGTGCCAAAAGTAACCAAAACCGCGGGGGTTGCGATTCCCCCGCACCCCACAAACGC
>JAFULT010000068.1 GCA_017483145.1 Oscillospiraceae bacterium
CCGGTGGCGGATAAAGGGAAGCGAAGGAAGGGAAAACAACGAGCGGACAAGAGGGGCTTCAGCCCGTCGCCGTACGCGACGATTGTTTTTCAGGGCCGTAAGGCGTGGGGAATCGCACCGCTACACTCGCATGACCAGCTCGTGTTTCTGCCTGCGGCAGAACCGCTCATACAACTACGTTGCCCCGCGGTTTTGGTTACTTTTGCCACCAAAAGTAACGCCAGCGCAGCGTGGCCAATAATTTGTGCATCACGAATACATAGATTCTCAACTCCTGTGGTGTTCAGAATGAAATATTTATAATCCCAAGGAGCCTTTATGAAAACCCTTTACATCTCTGACCTTGACGGCACACTGCTGAACAGCCATATGCAGGTAAGCAGATTCACAGCCGATACCCTCAACAGTCTTATAGACAAAGGGCTGCTGTTTTCCTATGCCACCGCCCGTTCCATCGTGACAGCGGGTGAAATCACAAAAGATATCACCGCCCGCTTTCCGCTGATACTGTACAACGGCACAATGGTGGTGGACAACGTGACAAAACAGCCTGTGCTGACCAACTTTTTCCCAGACCGGCAGGCTGTGGAATATGTGCGTCTGCTGACAGAAAACAGTGTGTCTCCGCTGATTTATCATTTCAATGGCGGCACAGAAAATATGTCCTTTATCAAAGAAAAAGCCAGCAGGGAACTGAAAGAATTTATATACGAATATGAAGGTCCTATACCCCATATGACTGTGGAGACAGACAGCCGGCTGGAAATACCCAACACATTTTACATTGTGTGCATAGACAGCCGGGAAAAACTGCACCCTGTGTATCTGCAGCTGAAGGACCACCCCGGCTGCAATGCAATCTACCACACAGATGTTTACAGCGGACGGCAATGGCTGGAACTGATGCCAAAGGCGGCTGGCAAAGCCGGCGCGGTAATGATGCTGAAAGAAAAGCTGGGCTGTGACAGGGTTGTTTGCTTCGGGGACGGCAAAAACGATATTTCAATGTTTGAAGCAGCTGACGAATGCTATGCTGTGGCCAATGCGGTGGATGAACTGAAAGCAACAGCCACCGGTATTATCGGCACCAATGACAGCGACGGCGTGGCAAAATGGCTGCTGGAAAATGCACAATATTAAAAATATGGGATATGCTCTGAAAAAGGCATATCCCATTTGCATTTTTACCGCTGATAGGCTATTATATTTTTATAAAGACAAAGGAGTTTCTTATGGCGGCAAACAGCAGAAAACAGAATAACAGGCTGAACGGCATTCTGGCGGTGGCTGTACCGCTGCTGGTGATGTGCTGTGTGCTGGCGGTTTACGGCATACGCTATGACACAAACGATGACGCCACCCTGGCCAACCTGTCTGCCGGGGCATACGGCACAGGGCTGCATCCTGTGCACCTGAACATCATACTTTCCGCCCTTATGAGACCGCTGTATATGCTGGCCGGGGATGTGAACTGGTATGTAATCACACAGCTGCTGCTGTCCTGCCTTGCCATAGGGGCAATTTTCTACTGCCTTATGAACAGGCTGGGCACAAAAAAAGGGCTGGCACTGGCAACTGCACTGCTGATTCCTTTTGCCACCAACTTTTTCTACGCCTTCCAGTATTCCAAAACCAGCACAATAATGCTGACAGGCGGTCTGCTGCTGATTGCAGAGAATCTGGGAAAATTCAATAAATTCACAGTAATGGGCATATTGCTGTCTGTCCGGGGCAGTATGACAAGATGGGAAAGCTTTTTCGCCGTGGGGGGCATCTATGCCGCCATACTGCTGACACGTTTCCTGTATATGGACAAAAAGGGTAAAATCAACGCAATAATCACAATGGCAGTGTTCTTTGCCGTGATTTTTGCCGCGGAAATAACAGATGTGCTGATTTACCGCGCTAATAGTGGCTGGAAGGACTATGTGGCCTACAACGCCGCCCGCACCGAATACAGCGACTATAAAGTTTACCTGCTGAAAGGTGAAAACATCTTTGGCGACCGGGTGACAGACACGGAATTTGCCCTGCTGGACAGTTGGGATTTTTACGACGGGGAAAGATTTACCACAGAGTTCATAAACAGCCTGTGCGAAAAAGTGCCGGGCAAAGGCGCTGTGCAGACTGTAAAAGACACCGCATATACATTTATACACCTGCTGTACGGCAACGGCTACCGCACAGCCTTTGCCATTGCCCTTGCGGCAGGCCTGCTGCTGATAAGGAAAAATCCCCGCTGGCTGGCATATGCCGGCACAGTGGCGGTATTTGGCGGGCTGATGCTGTTCCTGCTGTACCGCGGCAGGTTCACCCGCTGGGTGGAAAGCGGCCTGCTGTGGGCAATGATTACCGTAATCATATTCTGTATCATCGATATGGCGCCGCAGCTTTTTGACAGGAAATATCTTGTGGCAGTACTGCTGGCGGCAATGTGTATAATCAGCCTGCCGGAATGCATATCCCTTGTGGAAACTGCACACTACTGGCAGAAAACAAGGGTGGAAAACAATTCAGCCTATGATGAACTGAGCCGGCGCAAG
>JAFULT010000069.1 GCA_017483145.1 Oscillospiraceae bacterium
AGCACATTGTAAGTGGAGAAATACAGATGGTTATAGCCCATTTCCTTTGCCATTGACATAGCTGTTGTAAATACCAGTTTGCCCACACCTTTGCCACGTGTAAAAGGTTCCACAAAGAAGAAACGCAGGCGGCCAACACCGTTTTCTTCACCCATAAATGTGATTGTGCCGCCGAATTTGCCATCAACTTTTGCAATCAGCATAAAATCCTTTTCCGGGTTGTATGTATGCGGGAATCTGTCGATTGCACCTGTAGCGTACTTGTTGAAATATTCTGAAAAGCCGTACTCAACGTCAAAAATTTCAACGTGACGTTTTTTTGAATATTCAATATCTTCCTGTGTGAAAGTAGTTGTAAGAAGAACATCATTTACCATTTTTTCCATTTTTCTTTGCCTCCTGTTTTGCCTGTTGTTTTCTGCGTTTTTCCACACTCTTCCTGCGGACAGAAAAACCAAAGTCCCCTATCTGTTTGCCCAGGGCAAAATATTCTCCGTGGGCATAGGCACACAGACCCGCTTTTGACAGATGCAGTTTGCCTTTTTCGTCCAGCAGGCTTTCGTCCACATTTACACCCACAATATCTGCAATAAACATATCGTGGCTGCCAAGATGTACAATATCTGTAACCTTGCATTCAAGGTTTACAGGGCTCTGGTCAATCATAGGTGCTGTAATTTTAATGCTTGGAGAAACTGTCAGATTGCATTTTGCCAGTTTGTCCTCTTTGGCACCTGTGCGGCAGCCGCAGTAGTCCACAGCCTTTACAATTTTTTCAGTGGGCAGATTGATTACAAATTCGCCGCTGTCCTTGATTATATTATATGAATATCTTTCAGGGCGGACACTGATATAAGTTTTGGGCGGAATGGTGTTGAGAATACCTGTCCAGGCTATTGTAAGGGCATTTGATTTGTCCACTGTGCCACAGCTTACAAGTGCAGGCGGTACAGGCCCCAGCATAGCGCCACCCGGCCAATGTTGTTTTTTCATAGTAAAGTCCTCCCTTTTGTCTATACAGATAATTATACTACAAGGTGCATAAAAATTAAATATCAATTTTGACTGTGGGGCAATTTATCTCTGTTTTGTTTTATGTTAAAATAAAAACAACAAAAATAAAGGAGGCAAATTATGTCTTTGGTTCATATCAATTTTGAAAGCCAGTATCTGAACGGCAATACCGACGTAAATATTATCCTGCCGGATAAACCAAGAACTGTCAATCCTGATGTGTTCTACGGCAACGGCAAAAAATACAAGGTGCTGTGGCTGCTGCACGGCACATTCGGTGATTATACTGACTGGATAAGAAAAAGCAATATTGAATTATACGCCTGTGAAAAAAATCTGATAGTGGTTATGCCAAGTGCACTGAATTCCAATTATTCCAACTGGGACACCACAATGATGGGCTATGGCGCATATGATTATCTGATAAAAGAACTGATGCCGCTGGTGCACAACTGGTTCCCTGCTTCTGACAAACCTGAAGACAACTTTATCTCCGGCCTGTCAATGGGCGGTGAAGGTGCATTGAAGTATGCTGTGAACTTCCCGGAAAAATTTGGCGGTGTGGCAGTGCTGTCTATGTATGCCCGTGACTGGGAAAATATGACACCAAAGAAGATGGCAGGCCAGCAGAGAACTCTCAACGGCTATGCAAATGCAGGCGGTTATGACAAATTTATTGACTCCTATGAAAATATCCGCAGACTTATGCTGGAAAGAAAAGACAGCCTGCCAAAAATGTATTTTGCTGTTGGCACAAAAGATTTCCTGTACAAAGGCTACAAGGAGTTCAAAAAATGGGCAACTGAAAATGAATTTGATATCCTGTTTGAAGAAACAAAGGGATATACCCACGAATGGCGTTTCTGGGACAAGGCTATTCAGAAAGCGCTGGATTTCTTCGGTTTGGAAGATATTACAGATGAAGGCAATCCGTTTTAGAAAAAACATAAAAAAGGCACCCTGTGGGGTGCCTTTTGGTTTGTAGATATTATTCAGCAAGGAAATCGTATGCAAACTGTGCATAAACTGCTGCACCGCGTTTCAGCACATCTTCGTCCACATCATATTTTTCGTGATGGTTGGAGTAGATTTTGCCTGTTTCAGGGTTGTGGCTGCCGATAAATGCAAACACACCCGGAACTTTCCGCATATAGTAGGAGAAGTCTTCGCCGCCCATCTGTGTGATCATTGGCTTGAGAGCTTCTTCGCCGTACATTTTCTTTACAGCTTCCTGACCGATTTTTACCAGTTTTTCATCAGAGTTGATTACAGGAATTACCATCCATTCAAAGCTGGACAGTTTTGCTGTTGCACCATATGCTGCGGCTGTGTTTTCAACAATTCTTGCAATGGCTTTTGGTGCTTCTTCCAGCAATTCCGGTGAGAATGTTCTTACTGTGCCTTCAAATTTGGCTTTGCCTGCGATAACATTCCAGCGGCTGCCTGCTTCCACTTTACCAACTGATACAACCAGTGGGTTCAGCGGGCTGTTGTTTCTGGAAACAAATGTCTGCAGGTTCATAATGATGGCACTCATTACAACGATAGCATCAATACCTGCTTCAGGGGAAGAACCGTGTGTGGACAGACCTTCGATTTCAACGTGGAATTCAGCTGTGGAAGCCATTCTGTTGCCGGATTCGATGTTTATATATGGAGCTTCAAGCACATTCCAGATATGTGCGCCGTAAATAGCATCAACGCCTTCCAGTACACCCTGGTCAATAAGTGCAGGTGCACCGTCATAGGAACCTGCTTCTTCAGATGGCTGGAAAATAAGGCGGACTGTGCCTTTCAGCTGGTCTTTTACTTCTGTCAGCATTTTTGCTGCACCCAGCAGCATGGAAATGTGGCAGTCGTGACCACAGGCGTGCATGCAGCCTTCATTTTTGGATGCAAAAGGCAGACCTGTTTCTTCCAGTATTGGCAGTGCGTCAATATCAGCACGCAGTGCAACTGTTTTACCTGGCTGGCCGCCGACAATATCTGCCATACAGCCGTAGTAGCCGTCAAATGTTTTTACTTCAAGACCCATCGCTTCCAGCTGGGCAATAATAGCTTTTGTTGTTTCTTTTTCCTGCATGGACAGTTCAGGACATGCGTGGAAAAATCTTCTCTGTTCGATAATATAGCTTTCAGTTTTTTCTGCTAATTCTCTGAAATTCATAATAACACCTCTCTATACTATTGATTAAATTTATAATAGCATAAAAAAGTAAACTATTACAACCACTTTTTCTTCTTTTTGTGATTATTCCAATACAGGCGCAAGAATTCTTCTGAATACATACAACATTACCAGAAGCAATGCTGCAACCATAAGATATACTGCGGTGAATCCGATTGTTTCGCTTATCACTCCCCAGGCTGCAGCACCAATTGTCATACCCAGATCCTGGCTCATCATAAAAGTCCCTGTGGCAAGACCGCGCTTTTCGTTGCCGCATCTGCTTACTGCGGCAGTGTTTACTATGGGATGTATAAAGCCGGCACCCAATCCATACATTACTGACGCCAGAAGAAGCAATAAAGTGTCATAAGTGAAGGCTATAAGGGCAAAAGCTATAGTGTAAAGTATATCAGCTTTGCAGAAAACATTGACTTTGCCATATCTGTCTGTAATTTTGGTGTTTATAAATCTGGACAGAAGCAGAAACAATGCCGACAGTACAAAGAACCATTTGTCTCCATTTATCCCTCTTTCCTGTGCCATAACAGGTATAAAAGAGTTGATGGATGCCGTAGACACAGCAAAGAAAATAATGGTATATGCAGCCGGGAGCGCCGTCTTTTCTATTATTCTGAAAGATATATCAGGGTTTATATACTGTTCTTCACTGTATTTTACAAATAAAGCTGCCACAAGTACGCCGATTTCAATAACTGCCGCAGTCACTGCCACCCATATAAAACCTTTATCAAACAGCCACAAAGCTGCCGCCGGGGCAACAGCCTGTGATAAGACATTTGTAATTCCGTAAAGTGAAATAGCTTTACTCAACTGTTTTTCCGGTACAATATCACAAATAATAGTGCCACCGGCGGTTGTCAGGGCTGAATACCCTGCACCATATATGATTCGGCTGACAAACAATAATATAACATTGTTACAAAACAGTAAAATTGCCGTTGAAGCAAGACACAGCAGCCCGCCTGCATTATAAACACGTTTTCTCCCCTTTTTGTCTGTAATGTACCCCCACACCGGGCGTGTAAAAAAAGAGGCCAGTGTAAAGACTGCTGCCACAAAACCTGCCACAGTTTTGTCTGCCCCCAGCTGTAAGCTGTAGCGGGCAGATACAGTATTCAGCATAAAGGATGCTGTATAAAACAGTGTGGCTGATATAACCGTAAAAATATAATTTTTATTAAATAGTTTATCCATACAGATATTATAGCCAATAAAAAAGCAAATAGACCTGCAGGAAAACAGGTCTATTTGCTGCATAATATGCAGGAATATTAAATTAAGGGTTTTGCCCTTATGGCGAAAGTAAGCGTAGTTTATGCAGCGTGATGTGCTGTTTTTCTGCCTTTGAAAACAGTAAGCTGAACTTTTCTTGCTCTGCGGCGGTTTCTCAGAATGCGGCGCAGCTGATTTTCTTTATTGTAGCATATACGTGTAAGCATACCAAAAAGAGCCACATTTACAAATACAGAATAGATAGCCATATCACCCAGAGAGCCAAGGCTCACAACTGTGAGAAGTGCAAAAACTACTGTGAGAAAATTATATAAATAAATTTTGGACTGTATTTTCATAATATCACCTTTAACAACCTATAGTTGTTTCCTTTGACTACATAATACTACAACTAAAGGTTGTTGTCAATAACTTTTTCACAACTTTTTATAAAAAATACTACTTTTAGTTGTTTACAAATATAAAATTATAATGTATAATATATTCAGAAAACAACTGAAAGTGGTGAAAAATTTGTTCAGCCAGAATGTAAAGAAACTGCGTAAAGAGATGAAAATCAGCCAGAGCCAGCTGGCCAAGGAACTGCAGGTTACACAGCAGGCCGTTGGCAAATGGGAAACAGGCAAAAGTACACCGGATACCGATACCCTGCGCAAAATTGCAGAATTTTTTAAAACCAGTGTAGACTATCTGCTGGGTGTGGAAAAGCTGGTGGAAAATGTGGTGGCTCATGCAGGCGGGGAATTTGCTATTCCTATTATAGGTACAGTAAAGGCCGGTTACAATGCATTGGCATACAATGATGATTATGGTGTTGAGTACGCAAATGTGCGTAACCCTGAAGAATATTTCTACCTTATTGTAAAAGGTGACAGTATGGAGCCAAGAATAAAAGACGGTGACTTGGCACTTGTTCACAAACAGAACACTCTTAATGACGGTGACCTGGGTGTAATTGTTTACGGAGATAATGAAGGTACTCTGAAACGCTTTGTAAAAAAAGGCAATATGATTATTCTGCAACCGTTCAACCCTGAATATGAAGCCAAAGTGCTTACAGGGGAAGAACTGAATGATGTATATATTGCAGGCAGAGTTGTGGAAACAAAGACAAAGTGGTAACAGTTTATGGCA
>JAFULT010000070.1 GCA_017483145.1 Oscillospiraceae bacterium
ATATTATAAAACTGCTGAATTCACTGAATGAAAAAATGGATGTAATTATCCGGTTTATAAAATAAAACGGAAATGTATAAACATTTCCGTTTTTTGCTGTCAGTTTTCGTCACACAGGTTGTGGTCGTCGCTGTCATCAACTGGGCAGTCAATGTCAAAACTGTCGCAGAAAGTAAGTGCATTTGAAGGATAAGGCTTGATACCTTCAACCCATATACATTCTCTTTTCCAAAGTTTATCAACAATGTTGCCTCTGATTCTGGCCATATATCTTGGGCATGAGCCGGATGTATCTTTGTAGATATTGCAGCTCAGCTGCACTGTCATACAGCTGCCGTCAATGTATGCCAGTTCATCTTTGAGATTATTTACCATATTGCCGGTTTCTGCAGAATAGAAATTGCACAGTACTTCGTCTACTACCTGTACCGGAATAGCAATGTAAGTAGGCGGGCAGTCACTGTCACAAGGCACAGAGCGCACCACAATCTGACCGTGGATGGTAACTCTTACTCCCGGCCTGTCTGTTTCACAGTGTACAAGTTCTTCATGTGCGCCTGTCACCCTGAAACTTGCATAGGATGTATCAATCACACCGGGATAATTGATAATGCCACGGCAGTTGTTCAGTATGCCGTTTACACTTGGCAGGGGAATGCTGGCTCTTATCTGTTTTGTGGCTATAAATCTTACATTCTGTGCAGTAATGTTCAGATATTCATTTTCAGGAATGTTTTCCAGTATGCCGAATCTGGTTTTGTTTCTGGCAAGATAATCTTTAATATTACAGTTATTATCTGTTGTCATTATATATCCTCCATAAATAATATTAGCAATCGCTTAAAGTATAATATGTGAAATACAGAATTATGTTACCTTATACAGACAATAATAATTTAATCTTGTTACTTTCCTTACTAAATGGTATACTATATAGATAAAGGATGGTGACTGATTAATTATGAAATATAAAGCAATATTCTTTGACCTTGACGGCACGCTGACAAATCCGGAAGAAGGTATTATAAACTGCATCCGGTATGCCGCTGAACATTATGGTGTAACCATAGACAGAAAAGACCGGAGAAAATACATCGGCCCACCGCTGGTTGATACATTTATCGAACTGCTTGGCCCGGATGTACAGCAGGCAGAAGAAGCTGTGGCAAAATACCGCGAACGCTTCAGACCGATAGGCCTTTATGAAAATGAAATCTATGATGGTGTACCTGAAACTCTGGCGCAGCTGAAAGATATGGGCTATGTGCTGTGTACAGCCAGCAGTAAACCGCAGCGGTTTGTGGATACAATCCTTGAACATTTTGATATAAAAAAATATTTTGATTTTGTCGGCGGTGCATCCATGGATGGCAAAATCAGCAAAAAAGAAGATGTTATCAACCTTGTTCTGGAAGAAACAGGTTTTACGCCACAGCAGGTGCTTATGGTAGGGGACAGAATGTTTGACCTTACCGGTGCCAAAGAGTTCGGCATGGACGCAGTAGGTGTGCTGTACGGCTTTGGCAGCTATGAAGAGCTCAGCTCCTATGACAATATTGCTTTATTGGATGATATCAGTCAGCTTATAAATATTTTGGAGAAGGTGTAAAATGGCAAATTCAAATAACAGAACACCCAAGAAAAAACACACTTTTGCAGATGTGCTGAAAGTATATAAAAAGCGCTTTGCAAAACTGGACAAAAAAACAAAAATACAGATATCAGCTATAGCTGTGCTTATTGTTCTCATAGTGCTTGCAGCGGTAATGGCTCTTATGGGCAGAGGTAAAAATCCTGTATCATCCAGCAATATAACAGGCATTTCAATGTCAGTTTCCGGCTCTTACGACCCGCTGGCAGACGAAAAATACGAAGATGAGTATCTCAGACTTATTGAAGAATATGACGATGTAATCATCCCGGAAAACAATAAGGAAGACCGCAATTATTTCAAGGAAACTCTCTTTGTGGGCGACTCCAACACAGAAGGCCTGGCAACATACAACCATCTGTCACTTCAGTATGTTCTGGGTATGACAGGTATGCCTATACAGGCGGTAACCACAAACAAATGTATGTGGTTTGTAGGTTATGAAGAACCTGTTACAATTCCAACAGCTGTTGGTATGCTTAAACCGAGAAGAATTATCATCAACTTCGGTACAAACAATGCAGGCGGCACAGAAACAGAGGACTTTATCTATTACTATGAAAATGCACTGAATGCTATCGAAAAAGCATACCCATATGCAGATATTATAGTTTCTGCAGTTCTTCCTGTTGCTAAAGTAAGGGATTATCCAAGCATTACAATGCAGGATATAGACGACTTCAATCTCGCTCTTGCCGAAATGTGCAGGGACAGAGGTCTGAAATTCCTCAATACTGCAGAAATGTTCAAGGATCCGGACAACGGATTTATGAAAACAGAGTATATTGCAAAAGACGGCATCCATCTTACAAGAGAAGGTTATCAGGCGTTGCTTGAATATGTTGGTTCACACAAACACATTGTTCCGGATAACAGACCGGCCAGAGGCACAATCCCTACAAGAAGAAATGCTCCATATGTTCCGGAAGGTTCTTCTTCATTGGCTTCCAGCAGTGTTGTGTCTTCATCCAGACCAATATCTTCCAGTATGATGTCATCCAGCATTATTGCTTCATCATCTATGGTCCCTTCATCCAGCATTGGGGCATCTAGCGCAGTTTCATCTTCATTAAGCAGTTCTTCAGTACCTGCTTCATCTGAAACTGTTTCTTCTTCACAGGAAAATATCAGCAGTTCAAGTCAGCGGTCTTCAGAAGAAGCGGAATCTTCAAGTGAACCGGTTGTAGTATGTACATACTGCAATGCAGAAGGTCATCTGGCAAACCAGTGTGACAAAAGCTGTCAGAAAGAAGGGCATGTAGGCCTGCATTCACCGGAAGACTGTCCTGACAATGCAACACCACCACCTGTGTGCGGTCTGTGCGGTGCAGAAGGTCATACATCTGCAGATTGTGCACAGAGTTGTCAGAAAGATGGCCATAAAGGTTTGCACCTTGCTGCTAACTGCCCTGATGATGTTGCTCCACCGGCAACAGAAGAAACAGACACTCCGCCAACAGAATAATATTAATTCAAAATAAATGAGGTATATATATGAATGTAACAGTATTGGGTTCAGGCCGCTGGGGTACTTTCCTTGCAGTCTATCACAGCAGAAGAAACAATGTAATGCTGTGGGGTCTTGAAGGCAGCCCTGACTATGAACAGCTGCTTAAAGAAAGAAAAAACTCTTATCTTGAACTGCCGGACAATCTTATTCTCCAGCCTGATCTGGAAAAAGCACTTGACCATGCAGAATATATCGTAATTTCAATCAGTGCGCAGCATCTGAGGGAATTCTGTGAAAGACTGAATCAGTACAATCTTCACGGCAAAACATTTATACTCTGCATGAAAGGTATTGAAAGTGAATCAGGTCAGCGTTTGTCACAGATTGTAAAGGACACTATCCGTCAGTATGTAAACATCTGCGTCTGGGTTGGTCCTGGTCATGTACAGGATTTTATGGCAGGTATTCCAAACTGCATGGTTGTTGACAGTGAGGATAAAATGGTTATTGACAAAGTTGTGAACAACTTTTCAAGTGACCTTATCCGTCTTTATCTGGGAGATGACATAATTGGTACAGAAATAGGCGCAGCTGCCAAAAATGTAATCGGTATTGCCGCGGGTATGCTGGACGGTCTTAAACTTTCCAGTCTTAAAGGTGCACTTATGGCCCGTGGCGCAAGGGAAGTTTCCCGTCTTATAAAAGCAATGGGCGGCAATGAACTTTCAGCTTATGGCCTTTCACATCTGGGTGACTATGAGGCAACCCTGTTTTCACTCCATAGTCAGAACAGAATGTTCGGTGAAAAATATATTACAGGCCAGCCATATGAAAAACTGGCAGAAGGTGTTGCAACAGTAAAAGCACTTATGAAGCTTTCACAGGAATACAATGTTGAATTGCCTATTTCAAAAGCTGTGTATGATGTTATTTACAATAAAGCAGATCCACAGAAAACACTGTCAGCTCTTTTTGACAGAGATGTTAAAAAGGAATTTTCAAATAATTATTAAAAAACAGACCCGCAGTTTCCTGCGGGTCCATTTTTTTGAAATACTTATCTGAGAGAATATAATTCTTTATTTTTCCTGTAGATTTCCTGATATGAAGATTCTTCGTCTCTTCTGTAATTTCTTGAAGATTCGTGTGGTGCATATTCAGATGAAAAAGACTCTATAACAGCAATAGCAACATTTGAACAGTGTGCAGATGCTCTTTCATATGCGTTCAGAAGATCGGAAAGTACAAAACCAAGTTCTATTGTGCACTCTTTATTTCTCAGACGAAGAATATGATTGTCTTTTATCTGCATAATCATTTCATTGATTACATGCTGCAGAGGTTCAATTTCAAAGGCTGTCTGTATATCATTGTCCACAAATGCTTTTTCTGTAAGATTCATCAGTTTGTGTGATGCTTTTTCCAGTACTGCTATTTCTTTCATAGCTTCAGCAGAGAATTTAACCTGCTTTTCCATCATTTCGATAGCAGTGTTTACCACATTTACAGAATAATCGCTGATTCTTTCAAAATCGCTTATAACATGCAGTATTTTGTTTACCTGGTGGCTGTCATCACTTGTCATATCCTGTTCAGTCAGCTGCACCAGATATGTCCCCAGTTTATCTTCGTATTTATCAACAGTCTTTTCCATCTGTCTGATTTCATCTGCAGATTCGTCAGATAAGCTGTTTATAGAAGATGTGGATTTGATAAAGCCGTTAAGAGCTATTTCTGCCATTTCATTTGCAACTGTTCTGCTTCTTTCAACAGCTACAGACGGTGTGTTCAGCAGCAGTGTGTCAAGCAGTGCAAATTCTTCTGTTTCCTTATCATCTTTGATAGTGACCATTGCCATTTTTTCCAGCAGGCCGGCACAAGGCAGCAGAATAACTGTTGCAACCACATTGAATGCTGTATGTACAAGAGCAATGCCTTTCTGGTCAATAACATTTGTTATAAACGGGAAATCAAATATGGCGTTGAGACCATAGAAACCAAGCATGAAAATAACTACGCCTGTTATATTGAAATACAGGTGAACTGCAGCAGTACGCTTTGCATTTTTTGTTGTGCCGAAGGAAGAAAGGATTGCGGTAATACAAGTGCCTATGTTCTGTCCCATGATTATAGGCAATGCACTGCCGAATGTTACAGCACCTGTGGATGAAAGTGCCTG